>CAMHIV010000001.1 GCA_946185185.1 uncultured Treponema sp.
TCATAAAATATGAAGGCCCTCGTTGTCAGAACGAAAAAGCGTCGGGCTATGCCGGGTGGGATAGGGTCTTTTTTAGATAAGAAGTTTTATCCCTAATATGGCTTGTTTCTGTAAAGTATTACAGCGAAGAAATTTTATCTACTTTAATTCCCTTTACCCATGTTGTCTGAACTGAAGTCAAAATTCCAGAGATTTCTACCTCTTTATTGAGAAGGCTAGAAACAAAATCTTCTGAAAAATCCTGATTTTCTTCAAATTTCAAAGAAGGTCTGCGAAAAGGATAGTTCTGCATTACCAGATTAATTAAGGTCATCCGGCGGAATCATTAACGAAATAAGTTTTCATTTCACCTTTGCCTTTGACTGTGACTTCTACAGGTTCGCTGTAAGAAAAACTGGCTTTGGTCTGGGCGTGGGTGGTTTCGCTTACGTGGATTTTCATTGGTTCGCCTGTGCTTTCCATTCTGCTTGCTACATTTACTGTGTCTCCCCAGATGTCATAGATAAACTTTGATTTACCGATGACGCCTGCTACCAGGTTTCCGGTGTTGATTCCGATTCTGATCAGAATGTTTGTTTTGTAGTCGGCGTTGAAAGATGCGACATCGTTTAAAAGGCCCCGGGCGAATTCAATCATTTTTGAAGCTCCGTCGTTATCCGGATTTTCTGTCAGGCCTGTGGCTGCCATATATGCATCTCCGATTGTTTTGATTTTTTCAATACCGCATTTTTTTGCACGTTCGTCAAAAAGGGTAACCATTAAATTGAGCATTTTTACAACATTTTGGGCCGACATTTTTCCGCTCATATTTGTAAAGCCGACGATATCAGTAAAAAGAACTGTTGCATTAGGGTAGGATTTTGCTATGGTTTTGTTCGGGTTTTCGGTAAGTTCGGCGGCAATTTCTTTAGGAAGAATATTCAGGAGAAGACTTTCGCTTCGCTCTTTTTCAAGTTTTAAATCTCGTGTGCGTTCTTCAACTTTCTTTTCCAGTTCCGCATTGTATTTTTGCATCATCTGAAGTCTTTCCTGCTGCATGCGGTTTATATCTATGATGTTTTTTACGGTATTTTCGGTCATATTTGAAAAGGAAATATAAAGATTTTGAACTTCATCGCCGGTGTGTATATCAAGCTTTTTTATTTTTGAAACACATTCGCTCATTCCTTTAATATTTCCGTTTTGGCTCATGAACGAAACTGCGTGTCTTGAAATTCTGTTGATAGGTTTTACAAGAAGTATTGTTGAAATCCAAAGACCTGCTGCAAGAAAGATGATTATTGCAGTAAACGAAAGAAGAATTGTTCTAAAAAGGAAGTTTAGTTTGTAAGATTTTAAAAGGTTCATCGAGATGTCTACACCAACATAGCAGGCACATTTTCCTTCTGACGTAAAAACTGGATGATAGTAAGTTAAAAGCCAGCCGTACTGGTCATTTGATTCAAGTGGAGCGATTTCTTTTCCGGCAAGCAAATCCGGTACAAGAGGAAGAAAAGATGGGTCAAATTCGATTAAATCGTCTACTTTGTAGTCGGCATTTTCTTCATCTACATCAAAAATAATATGACATCCATCCTCTCGAATCTGATAGGCATAAAGATATTCGATATCGGGGATTTTTTTCTGTAATTCTTTCAGGTTATTAAAAGTTTCTTTGTACCCAGGTGTATTTCTTCCTTCTATTATATAGCGTTCAACGCTGTCTGCATCGATGGCCTCGGCAGCTAACGAAGCAACCCCCTGGGCAATTTTAAGATGTGATGATCGTGTGTGCTGCGTAAAAAGTCCAAGAGCCACAAAAGAAATTGAAATTGTTATGAGCAGGGTTGCTATTGCCAGAAAAAGTGAGATGCGGAAGCGAAGTGAATGAACACCGTTAGTTTTTATTGTTGTTGACATGTGATAAGTCTCCCAAAAGCCCGAAAAATAACATTTCGATATATTTACCATTATATACTCAAAAATAGAAATTGTTCAGGAAAAAATCAAAAATCAGGCAAAGTGTCTTACTCTTCTTGGGCTGGACGGTAAGAATCCTGCGTTTGACTGAAAAACAGTTCTGTAATATGGGACTTTATCAGTTTGAAGAAGATTCGCAGGAAGAAATTGTGGGCGCAGGGGATTTTATTTCGTTGTAACTTGAAAAAAATGCTATATAATAGAACAAAAAAGGTGACGACATGCAAAAAGGACTTGTGATGGAAGGCGGGGCAATGCGCGGGATGTTTACGGCCGGCGTGTGCGATGTGCTTTTGGAAAATGGAATTGATTTTGATGGTGCGATTGGTGTTTCCGCTGGGGCGACCTTTGGCTGTAATTTTAAGTCTAAGCAGATTGGGCGTGCCATCCGGTATAACAAGCGGTTTGCGCACAACTGGCGATATTGTTCTTTTCGCTCATTTTTTTTGACCGGTGATCTTTATGGTGCCGATTTCTGCTACAATCAGCTTCCAAATAAGCTGGATCCTTTTGATTATGAAACTTACGCTTCGAATCCTCTGAAGTTTTATGCTGTTGCTTCTGACTGCAGAACGGGGCTTCCGGTTATTAAAGAACTCAAAACCTGTGATGAAAAAGATTTGATCTGGATGCGCGCAAGTGCAAGTATGCCGCTGGTTTCTCATGTCGTAAAAGTTGACGGTTACGAGCTTTTGGACGGTGGCATGACAGAATCCATTCCGCTTAAGGCTTTTGAAAATATGGGCTATGAAAAGAATCTTGTTATTCTTACTCAGCCGAGGGATTTCGTAAAAGAACCGAGTTCCTCACTTTCACTGATGAAGTTTGTGCTTAGAAAATACCCGAAGATTTACCAGGCAATGCAAAAACGCCACGAAGTTTACAATCAGGAAAAAGCCTATGTCTTTGAACAGGAAAAGGCCGGAAAGTGTTTTGTAATTTGCCCGGAAACACCGCTTGGAATCAGCCGTACCGAGAAAAATCCGGATGAATTAGAACGCGTTTATCAGTTTGGTCGTGCAGAAATGCAGAAGAAACTCGATGAACTTCGAGCGTTCCTTGGGTAATTGCGACTGGCGAATAATCATTTTATTTACTATTATTGTTCATGGGAGAAAAAAACATGGAAATCATTTCAACAAAAGCTGCCCCGGCTGCAATCGGGCCATATTCACAGGCAATCGTTACAGGAAACCTTATTTACACTTCAGGGCAGATTCCAATCAATCCTGCAAGCGGTAATATTGAAGCTTCTGATATTGCTTCTCAGACAGAACAGGCAATCAAAAATCTTAAGGCTGTGCTCGAAGAAGCAGGTTCATCTCTTGAAAAAGTAGTGAAGACTACCTGTTTTTTGCAGAACATTCAGGATTTTTCAACCTTTAATTCAGTATACGAAAAATATTTCACACTAAAGCCGGCCAGAAGTTGTGTAGAAGTTGCCGCCTTGCCAAAAGGTGCGTTGGTAGAAATCGAAGTGATAGCAGAAAAATAAAATTGACAGCACGTACTATATGTATTATTTTATACGTATAAGGTGCTGTTATGGATGCTAAATTAACTCTGAAATTAAATGATGATTCAATCTCTCGTGCAAAGAAATATGTTTCTTTAATAGGAACATCACTTTCGGCTATTGTTGAAGAGTTTTTTGACGGGCTTACGTTAAAACAGCAGGAAGATTTTAAATATAGTTCACTTGTAAATGAACTTTCCGGAATTATCAAATTAGAAGAAAAATTCGATTATAAGTCCGATTACGCCTCGTATCTGGAGCATAAATATGAATAAGATTTTTGTGGATACAGATGTAATTCTTGACCTTCTTTCCCGGCGGATTCCTCATTTTCATTTTTCGGCTGTTCTTTTTACCTTCGCAGAAATGAAAAAACTTGAGCTTTATACAACGCCGCTGATTTTTGCAAATACTTTTTACATTCTTCGGAAACAATTAGGAAATGAGGAGGCGAAAAAGGCGCTTCGAAAATTAAGGGTGCTTGTTCATATCATTGATTCTTCAGAAGCAGTAATTGATAAAGCTCTTAATTCGGATTTTTCAGATTTTGAAGATGCTATTCAGTATTATACTTCGCAGGAAAACGGTATTGATATTCTTTTAACTAGAAACTTGCGTGATTATAAAAACGCATCACTTATAGTACAGACACCAGAAGTATTTCTGGTGTCCAACAATTTAATTTAGTTTCCTCCTATTGTTTTAGAGGTAATTTAACTTGCCAGCTGAAAGGAATATTCAATCCTTTGTAGCCGGTGTCGTCGTCAAAGAATACGCGTACACCTGAGCGGAATGTTCCGTACTTTGTTTTGTAATCGAAGTATGGATAAACTGTAACGGTTGTTACATTGTCATCTTCTGCAAGGATATGATTAACTTTTACGCTTCCGTTTAAATCAAGGGTTTCATTAAATTTATAATTTGCCCGTAATGCTCCATAAAGCGGGAATCCGGAATCAAGGTCGTTATATTCTTCTGTATCTTCATCATAATTTGAATTGTTATTAAATCCGGTAAGAAGGTCGGCGTACAATGAAAGTCCAATTTGTTCAATTGTATATCCAACTGAAACCTGGGCAACATGCTGTGCGCCCTGAATGTATGTGCTGTCTGTAAGGTTGTAGGTATAACCGATATTTAATAGAAGATTTTTTACAGCGTTCAAAGCAAAATAGCCACCTAAAGAGTAGGCAGTTGTGGTTACGTCCTGTGCTGTGGCTCCGATTGTAAATAAATCTTTGATTGCGAACTGTGCACCAAAGTTCAAATCAAGTCGTGATTGTGCTCCAACAGCGCCGGCAGCTGTAAATGAAACTTTACTGTCTGTAGGTACAATATTTATTACAAGTCCACCACCGTTATCATCAGCAAGTTTACCATGATTCAAAATGTCATCGATTGCGGCAAGATATGCACCGGCAGTTGACCATTTCCAGAAGAATTTATTTCCGCCAATAAGATTCACCGTTTGTATTGGTCTGAAATTTACATATCCCTGAATTGCATTCGAAAAATTTGTGTCACCCTTAATGTTTAATCTAATACGGGAATCAATCTTGTTCGAAGCAAGGTCCAGCTGGATTCTGTCTCCAACTACAACATCTGGCTTATCACTGTCATCATCGAATTTTAAAAAATCCGAAGTTCCAACATTATCGCTGTTTCCACCAAAGGTATTTGTAAGCGAAATCGACTGTGCAGAAAGAGCTGTTACTGCACCCAAAACTAATCCAAAGAAAGCAATACTTCTTTTCATAAATAACCTCAAGTGGCAATGCACAGGGGTTCTCCTTGAGCCCTGTGCATGCCATACAAATTAATGTTCAGCCGGCAAGTTATGATACGGTTCTCTCTCTAGACCGGAAGGTTCAACCAGCTGACGTTTGAAGTTATATAAAATTTTAAAACTTTGGGATAATACAAGTTTTTTATCTGTGGAAATAAGTTTTTTGTATTAGTACAAATTCCGTTTAAAAATAGTTCAAACAGGTGTATACTGATTTAAGTTGTTTTTTTAAGGAGTTTGTTTTATGAAATTGAACAAAATCGTTGCAGCTATGATGATTGTAGCTGCTGTTTCTACATTTTCTGTTTCGGCTAAACCAAAGGCTAAGGTTGTGAAACAGACTACAAAAATGGTTTTGGATTTTCCAGGAATAGAAGAAGGCGTTGGTTATCCAAAATGGGTTTCTGCTGCTCTTAAGCAGGATACAAAAGGAATCGCAAAGGTTCTTGGCTTAAAAGATCGTCAGGTATTCTTCTTTACAAACAAAGGTCCTGATTTGGATTTCCTTCAGCACTGGACTGACACTGTTGATATGCAGGCAGAAATTGCTACATCAATGAGCCGTGTTGTAGAACGCGAAGTTGATGCACTTTATCAGGGTGGTTCTGCAGAAGCTCGCAAGGAACTTAAGGACAAGCTCAATATCAGTTCTAAGGTTCGCCTTTCTGGAATGGTAAAGGAAGCTACATTCTGGGTTAAGTATGCTGCTCCAAAAAATCCTAAACAGAAGATTAAGAAAGACATGTCTAATGCTGATGTTTACTATCAGTACTATGTAGTTTATTCAATGGACAAAGAAGCGTGGGACAAACAGGTAAAGGCTTCTCTCGGTGATCCAGCTTTGAACGCAGAAGTGAGCGAATTCATGCTTAAGAATTCCAGCGGGCTTGGAATCAAACCGGAAGATGCAAGCTCTAAAGAAATTGCAAAAGCTATTGCTAAGACTGCCCGTGAACCTCTTGGCGGCGACGGAACAGACGCTCTTGAAGAAGACGGTTCAGACGCTGAATATTCTTGGCTTGATGAAGACTAATTCTTGATTAATTTATAAAAAGGGATGTTCAATAGGTAAGTAGTGCGGTGGTTGAGCCTGTCGAAACCACTGTGCATAGTTGTTTGAGGTCATTTCGACAAGCTCAATGACCGTGTGCAACGAACTTATTCGACATCCCTTTTTTCATTTAATTACTTTGAGTTGATATGTTTTTTTTGAAAAAAATATATTTCGTGTTTCTGCTTTTGTTATTGGCAGTTACATCTGTTGTTTCTGAACCGGTGATTGTAGATTGGCTCGGTAGCGAAGAAGGTGTTCCTGCCGATCCAAAGTGGCTTTGGAAATGCGTTGATGAGAACAATGATTCTTTGCTTAGAAAAAGATTTAAGCTTAGAAAAAATGATTTGTTCTTTATCGGAACGGCTGAAGCGGGGCTTGTAGACGAGTCCGTTAAAGCTGCCGATGTAAAGGCTGTTTCAATGGCTACTGCACTACTAAAAAAAGAGTGTGGTGTGGAGATTTCTGCGGTTGTGGTTTCTGCATTGGAGCGCAGATTTGTGTTCTGGCAGAAAATCAGCGATTCAGAAGATGAAATTAGCGGCGATTCATATTATAAAGGCTATACTTTATATGTAATTTCTGCTGAAAACTGGGAAAATCTAAAAGTTCGTTGTAAATAATATTGGAGGAAAAAATGAAAAAGATTGTTGCTGTATTATGTTTGTTTGCTATGGCTGTAACTTCTTCTATGGCTGCCGGAAAGGTAAAAAGACTTTCTGAAGACAAGGTTGTTGATCTTAACGGATATTGGAATGAAAACGACGTTAAGATTGTCTGCGATGCTTTGATTGAAGATTGTGTTCAGTCACCACGAGTTGCAAAATTTGAAGAAAAAAATGGACGTCCTCCTGTAGTTATTCTTGGAACAATCAAAAATGAAAGTGTAGAACGAATCGATACAAAAATTATTTCTAAGCGAATGCAGAATGCAATTATCAAGACTGGCGTTCTTGAATTCGTTGCCGACAAATCAGAACGAGATGAATTGCGGGAAGAAGTTGCTCAGCAGGCAGATCATGCAAGCGAAGATACTGCAAAAGCCATTGATGAAGAAGAAGGTGCTGACTTTATGCTTATGGGCAGCGTTAGAACAATTGTTCAGCAGGAAGGAAAAAAATCTATCCGTACCTATTATGTAAACGTTCAGCTTATGGATTTGCAGACTCACAGAATTATCTGGAGCGGCGACAACGAAGAAGCTCCTGTACGCAAGTACTTTAAACAGAAGGCTGTAAAATTATAATCTGTCTGGAGCATTGAATTATGAAGAGAGTTTTATATTTTATAAGCGCACTGGCTTTATCGGCCGTTTTGTTTTCTTGTGCAACAACTTCAGGAATTGACGATGGAAGTTCGTACAAACGGATGAAGTACAATGAAAAGGCTTATAACAAAGCTTTTGACGAAGGCAATTATGATGTTTGTATTTCCATGCTCCGCGGAAGAAACAAAAATGATTCGGATATTAAAGACAATCTTGATATCGGAATGCTTTGTTTTATGAACGGTGACTATGAAGAGTCGAATCGTGTACTTGATAAAACAGATAGTCTTATGACAGAAGCTTTTACCAAGAGTATTTCCAGGGAAACTGGAGCCGCTGTGCTAAATGAAAATATCGCGGCTTACGGTGGAAACGTTTACGAGTATCTTCTCATTAATTCTATGAAGGCATTGAATTTTATCCAGCTTGGAGATATGGAAAATGCCATTGTTGAATTGAATAGGGGTGCAATGAAAGAAAACCAGTACCTTCAGAAGTATGGCGAAATTATGCTTACTGATTCTGTTTCGAAAGAAGAAGACGAAGAATTTAATAAGGCTACTGGAACACTTAAACTTGATTTGACACAGTATAAGTCGGAAACTCCTAAAAAGCCTACGAAGAATGATTTGTATCAGGATTCGGCTTTGATGAGATATCTTTCGTTGATTCTGTATACGGCAAATGGTGACCGCAGCAGTGCTGAGGTTGATGCAAAGGTTGTTGCATCTTTGGGAAGTAAAATCGATCTTTCGGAAGATGTAAATATTCCTTCTGGTAAAGGACGACTTGATGTTCTTGCATTAAGCGATTTTATCGGACAGCGGCATGAAGCAAAGTTTGAAACGCCAAGAGTATTGCCTTTCTATATTCCCGTAGAAGGCGCGGCTCCAATTTTCTTTAAGTTAAAGTTTGTTTGGCCGGAATATTCAGGACAGGAGCCTGGTGTTACGGCGATTGTTGCTGAATTGCTGGATTCTGACGAAAAAAAGCAGACTACGGTTATTGAAGATTTTGACCAGGCTCTTTCAAAAGATGTTCGGCTTAAGGCAAACAAGGCGTTTACCCGCAGTATGATTCGCAGTATCACTAAAAAATCTACAGCTTTGCTTTCTGCTACAGGTGGTATGGTTGCTGCTAAAAAAATTGCACAGACAGGTGGTCCGGCGGGTATAGCGGCCCAGGCTACTTATCTTTCTTTGTTTCATGCAGCTGACGAAGTAATCGATCTTATCGATAAATCCGAAACAGCAGATTTGCGTCAGGGTGTATATTTGCCTCGCATTGCAAGCGGTACAGGATTTACGGTTACTCCGGGCTCATATTCTGTTCGCGTAACATATTATAAGAACTCTGAAATTGTTCATCAGGAAAATATTTCTGATATTCTGGTTAAGGCTGGAAAGCCAACATTGGTGGTATCATCATGCTTAAGAAAAAAATAATCAGTGGAGTTGTTTTGTTTGCTCTGGCTTTGTCTTTGTGTCAGGCCAAGGCTGCAAAAAATGGTAAATCTGCAAAGTCCGGTAAAGCTGGTGCTATGCCGGCATGGGTAAATGTTCCGTCTTCTGTGTATCCTTCGGGTGAATACATTGCAGCAGTTGGAAGTGCCCGCGACCGTTCATCTGCAGAAGTAAAGGCAGTGCAGGCGGTTGCAGCAGTTTTCAATCAGAAAATTGATTCTGCGGAAAAGGCTTCTAACCGCATGATTCAGGCTCGAAAAGATGGAACTGTAGCTACGGTTCAACTTGCAGAATTTGATCAGCAGGTTTTGCGCTATGTGAATGCGGATGATCTTATTGGAATCGAAGTAAAGGAATTCTGGAATGATGAAAAGAATTCTACCTGGTACGCAATTGCCGTAATGGAGAAGGCAAAGGGTGCTTCTTTGTATTCGGATTTAATCAAGGCAAATATTTCGTCTATAAATAGAATGATCGAAAATATAAAAACTGCTTCGATTGATTCCTATGCATATTGTGATTTTGCCATTGAAGTTGCAAAAGTCAACGAAGGCTATTATTCACGTCTTTCTGTTATAAAACCGGCTGCTGCAGAGGCTTTAAAGGATGATATGATTTCTTCTAAAAAGCTTCAGGTGCGTGCGCTGGAAATTGCAAATTCTATTCCTGTGTGCATTGCTATCGAAAACGATGTTGACGGTCGCTTTGCACAGGCATTTGCGGGCGTTCTTAAGAATCTTGGTTTTAAGACAACCTTTGATGCTGGTGCACGTTATAAGATTTTAGGAACAGTGTCTTTCTCTGAATCAAAAACTACGGATAATACGAATGTACGCTGCCGATATTCTTTGGACAGCTACCTTTTTGATTCTGAAACGCAAAAAAATATAATTCCTTTTACAATCAGCGGGCGCGAAAGTCATACTGTATATTCTGAAGCAAAGGTTAGGGCTGTTCGTTCAATTGAAAAGAAAATTGCGGAAGACTTTGGCGAAAGCTTACGAAATTATACCAAGCAGTTTTCTAATTAACCAAGAATGCCTTTTTGAATTCTTCGGTTTTGCTCCAATATTTTATGCCCCAGTTTTCAAAATTCCATTCGTCCATGTAGCCGTTGCATTCGTAGTCGATGTAATACAAAAGATTGTTTTGAACCACGAAATTGGTCGGATAATAATCTATGTTCAGGCCGGCAGGATAGAGCTTCTGGCACATTTCTTTTAGTTGCCAAAGATAGTTTGTCAGAAGTGAATCCGTTTTTATAAGTTCCACGACTGTCGGCCCGTCGATATACTCTTTGAGAATGCGTTCGTTTTTTTCATCGATTTCATAGAGCTTTGGAAGGCGGATTCCGATTTTTGAAAGCCGTTCGTAATCGCTCTTTTCCGCCTGAATTTTGTCGCCGAATTTGTAGTACGGGCAAGGTTCATGGTGAATCTGTTTTAAGACGAAAAGTTTTCCATCTCGTTCTGCAAGATACGAGTAGCCGCCTTTTCCTTTTCCGAGCAGTTTTTTAATTTTGTAATCCATTCCGTTTACAGAAAGAGTTTTTTCCACCTGAATAAGAATACTCCCTGCTTTAATTATATCACCTTCAACAGCATTCTGGAAAATTGTCTTTTCCCAGAGAGTTCCGCCGTCTGCAGTAATTTCTAAATCTTCGTCCGAGGCATTTATGATTACCCTAAGCTTTTCGCCGTTTGCTTTGTCGCCCTTGATGTATTCAAGGAGCTTTGAGTTTTTGTGAGGAATAAATTCCAGTTCTTCGGTTCTTGTGGCGCTGTTAGTGTTTCGCACGTTCAAAATCTCTCGGACAGTTTTTAATATCTGCTGACTTTCCGGCTCTTCAAGTTTTTTCCACGGCATCGGACGGCGGTTGTAAGGCCCGTCACTTCCACCAAGGGCAATTTCTGTTCCGTAGTAAATACACGGTGTTCCCTGCATTGTCATAAGAATCGTAAGGCGCTGGTAAAACTCGTTTATGTCCTTGCACGAATCGATTAGGCGGCCGGTATCGTGTGTGTCCAGCAGGTTAAAAAGCGCGTCGTTGGTCTGGCGGTAGTACATGCTGTGAACCCGGTCCAGGGATTCTTTTAAAGGAACGCCGTGCTTGAAAAAACGGCTTACGGCATTTTCAAACGGGTAGTTCATTACAGAATGGTATTCATCACCGGAAAGCCACTGAAGTGAATCCGTCCAGATTTCGCCCAAAAGGTATAAGTCCTGGTTTTCTTTTAAAAGTTCGCGGTGAAGTTTTTTTACGAAGGAGTGGGAAATTTCGTTTGCTACATCAAAACGGATTCCATCAATTTTCCAATTTTTAACCCAGTTACGGCAGATTTCAACAAAATAATCCTGAACTTCGCTGTTATTCGTATTCAGTTTTGGCATCCCGTGTACAAAGTCGAAAGTGAAGTATCGTCCGTCTTCCGTAGAACTTGTATCATTCGTAACTGGAAATTTATTGATGAAAAACCAGTCCTTGTATTTAGATTCTTCCTGATTTTTGAGAACATCCTGCCAGTAGATAAAATCTAGTCCGGAATGATTGAAAACGGCGTCCAGCATAATTCGGATTCCAAGGGAATGAGCTTTTTCAATCAAGGCAATCATTTCTTCTTCTGTGCCGAAGTCCGGGTCAATTTTTGAATAATCGGTGGTGTTGTATTTGTGGTTTGTAGTTGATTCAAAAATCGGAGTAAGGTAGATTCCCGAAATTCCAAGCTCGTGAAGATATTCGAGTTTGGAAGTGATTCCTGCAAGGTCACCGCCGTAAAAATCGGTCCATTCCATGTGGCCATCATCGTACCATTCTTTATTTTTGAAACGTTTAAAATGATTTCCAGCCGAGCAGAACCGTTCCGGGAAGATTTGATACCAGATTGTATCTTTTACCCAGGAAGGAACCTTTACAATGTCGGAAGGATTTATCCACGCCATTTTGAATCTGCTGAAGCCATCTGGTGAAGCCTCGTATTCTTCTGCCGGAACGCTTGCGTTTTCAAAAATGTAGTATTTTTCTTTTTTTCCGTCGCTTCTGTTGCAGTGAAGTTCAAAGTAATATTCTGTTCGCTTATAAGGCGGTTCAACCTTGCAGTTCCAGATATCGTTTTGAGAAAGGGAATATTGTTTTGCCATCGGAACTCTTGCTCCGTTCCATATTCCCTTCGTGTGTAAACGATTTGCGGCTGTGTCCTGCCAGATTACAAAAGCTTCAGTTATATCGTGACCAGTTCTAAGATTGATTTCCAGGTGGTCTTTGTCGTATGCGTAACAGTCATTAAATGAACATCTGTGTGAAATTGCCGAAAGATTCATAATTACCTCGCCTTGTGGTTTCGATTGCCCTTCGAGAGCCTCAGGGACCGCCCAACCACCGTATTATTTTTTGCATTTTAATGGCATGACAACAAATAAATCTTGCAATATAATGGCAAAAAATAACATAATAATGTTCTTTTGTAAGAAGGTTGAGATGTCAAAATTGCAGAACACATATGAAAACAAAATTCACGGGCGCATAGATTTTCCATATATAATTTACAGCGGTCGGCTTCCAGAATTTTTAAGGTATTTCCCTCTTCACTGGCACGACGAATTTGAACTTATCTGGATTAAAAGCGGAAAGGGATATTTCCGTGTTCTTTCCCAGGAATTTTTATGTGAAACCGACGACATAATAATCATTCCGCCGGGAGCAATTCATTCTATCCGGCAAATGGACGACGAAGTTTGTATTTATTACAACATTCTTTTTAAATTTTCACTTTTGGAGCAGGATGAAAAATCTTTTACATATCAAAAATATTTTAAACCTTTTGTGGATGCTGCAAATTTTATTTCATGTGCCCGTTCTGGAAAGCCTTTGAACAAAAGTCTTCTTCCTGACATAAAATTTCTCATCGATAACCGCCGAGAACATCTTGAAAATAAGGAGTTGATTATAAAATCCCGGCTTTTTATGATTATGAGCAATTTGCAGTCAGCGTTGATTTCGTCTTCTTCTGAAAATGAAGTAAAAATGCTCGGCCTTGAGCGGCTCAAACCAATTCTTCAATATGTTTCGGATAATTATGGAACTGATATTTCCATTGAAGATGCCGCAGAAATGGCTTCCATGAGTCCAACTTATTTTATGAAGTTTTTCAAAAAACGGCTGGGAATCACTTTTGTAAATTATCTGAATCAGGTTCGTCTTGAAAATGCCCAGCTTTTCTTAAAAACGAGCGATATGAACATTTCCGAAATTTGCGAAAAATGCGGCTTTCACAATTTTTCGTATTTTATTCGTACTTTTAAAAGCGCTTTGGGTTGTACGCCAAAGGATTTCCGAAAGAGAAAAGAATAGTCCGTATTCCTTTGGCTTTAATTATTTTCCTGTGAGCATTTCGTATGTAACGCCGTATTTTTCGGCAATGTCTTTTGCAAAGGAAATGCCTTCCGGAGGGGCAATTTCTACTTTGAAAGAACGTTGCCCGTCTTTAGCTTTTACAACGAGAGACGCTGCTTTGAATTTTGGAGAATCTTTGTTAATTTCTTCGATGTCAAAAGCCAGCTTGTGCATGTGAGTGTTGTAAATTGTTCTGATTCCTTTTGCAAGAATTGCCCGTACAGAATCTTTTGCAATGTAATAGCCTTCTTCAAAAGAGGTTGTTGAATAAGTTTCGTTCAAAAGCAGAAGACTTGTTTCTGTGCTTTCTGAATACAGTTCTTTAAAGCGTTTACATTCTTCACCGAGGCGTCCCAAGTCCAGTGTTTTGTCTTCATCTGCCGGAAAGTGGGTAAAAATTGAATCAACCGGCATAAATTCGAACTTTTTTCCCGGAACGTAGAGTCCTGCCTGTGCTAGCACGAACAGCAATCCGATTGCCTGGGTGATTGTGGTTTTGCCGCCGCGGTTTGCGCCAGTCAAAATGTAAGCAAGATGTTCTGGTGCAAAGTCCAGGTCGTTGGTAACGATTTCTTCCGGGTTTTTATCTTCAAAGGCGGAAACAAGCTTGAAGTTGTATACGCCTTCTGCGTGCATAAAGCATTTTTCTTTGTTTTTCGCAATTTCCGGCTTGCAGAACTGGAATCCTTTTTTCTGCATGTTTTTTATGTATTCTGCAAAACGGATGTA
The DNA here is from genome assembly GCA_946185185.1 of uncultured Treponema sp. Classification (GTDB taxonomy): domain Bacteria; phylum Spirochaetota; class Spirochaetia; order Treponematales; family Treponemataceae; genus Treponema_D. The sequence continues at coordinate 14,162 of CAMHIV010000001.1, forward strand.
GAAAATAAATTGAGGAATCAATTCTGTAATTTCTGTAACAGGAATGTATACATATTTTTTTAGTGTCGATTTTAATTTGTGAACAATGCTTCCAATCATTGAATTTGCGATTTTATCCATGTGGAAGGTTGCAGTCTGTGCCCGAGGATCATTTACGCCCGCTATTGCAATCAATTTTGAAAAAATATCGTTGTCTGTTTCCAGTGTATGGAATTTATAATTTTCATCCCAGTTTGTGTCTTTGTTCAACTGATCTTTTTGAGCGACTTTTTTTACAAATTCGCCGATTACTGTGGAATTTGAAAATGCTTTTTTATTGAACGAAATAAGCCCGATTCCGTTTGCTTCGTATTTTTCATTCAAGTTGATTCCAAGAGTAATACTTTTAAGATTTTCTGTGGTGGCTTTAAGGGTGGCAACGTCTTTTTTTAGTTCAGCAAATCCGTTGTCATTGTAGATTTTTGCAACGTGATTCTTAAGGTCGTTCATTCCCTGCGATTTTAGTTGGAAGTCATCAAGACATTCGTGAATGCTTTCTACAGATTTGATATAGGTGCTTATCTGCTCCAGATTGTGAAGAAGTTCCCAGGCGGAATTGGTTTCTTCAAAGTGCCCCGAAAATCCGCTGAATCGTTTTTCGTAATTGATTTTTTCAAGCTGTTCCAAAAGTCTGGAGCTCATCTGCGGATTGTTAAAAATATCGTCAAAAATGTCTGAGCGGTATTTTGTAATTTCCGGATTATCAGTCATTTTTGAAAAAATCTGTGAAAACTGCGACCGTTCTTCAGATTTTTCGGTTATTTTGTTGCATATAAAATCGATTCCCAAATCATGAAAGGATACGTCTGAAAGGGGTTTGAAGTTTTCTTCTCCGAAAGGAAATAAAAGATTAATTTTGTCCACGCTCATGGGTATAATCTAGCGTAAAACAGTTTTTGGTGAAAGGGTGAAAGCAAAGGTTATTGACAGTGAAAGCAACGGTCATTGACAGTGAAAGCAACGGTCATTGAGGTTCTCGAAATGACCACGCTGCAAAAAAAACGGTGGTTTCGGTACTTCGACAAGCTCAGTAACCGCGCAACCACCGTTATTTATTCGTTAACAGATTTCGCAGTTATCTGATTTTACAGTTGTAATTGCTTTGCCGTCGGCAACGAGTTTTACACCGGCAATCTGGGCTGTATGGTCTTTGATTTCGTAGTAACACTTGCAGAACTTGTCGATGTCGATTTTTGCCGGCTTCTGGAACGATGGATCTGCGCCTTCAAGAACAACTGGTGTTCCGGCTGCAGCCCAAGGAGCTGTCAAAAGTTCAACCTTTTCTTTTCCGTCTTCTGTGTAATCTGCAGCAAGAAGCATACCGCGGCTTTCAATGCCCTTCATCTTACGTGGAGCAAGGTTAGAAGCAATGATTACGTGCTGACCAAGAAGTTCTTCTTCTTTAAGATATGGGCGCAAGCCTGACTGAATGATTCTGTCTTCTCCAGAACCGTCATCCATTGTTTCAATATAAAGCTTGTCGCCCTGTGGGTTTGTTTCTACCTTTTTGATTACAGCAACCTTGAGTTCAACGTGTTCATTAAAGTATGCAGCCTGGTCTTCTGCAAACTTAGGACCTTTTTCCTGAGCAGGAGCTGGTGCTTTTGGTGCAGGATTTTTTGCAGCAGGTTTTTCTTCTGCTTTAGGTGCTTTCTTTTCTGTTTTTGGAGTAAGCGCCATAAGTTCTTCAAGGTCAAGTTCGCCACCAATAGCAGGAACTGTGATATTCCAGTTTTCAAGAACCTGTGGATGGATTTCGCCGAATACACCAACCTGTTTGCCGCCTACAGTTACAGCTGCCTGACGTCCAGGAATAAAGCGTGCATCGTTTGATTCAACAACTTCATATTTGTGATCAAGGAAGTAAAGCAAAGAAGAAACTTCTGCGGCGGCATTGTTAAAGTTAGCGCCGGCACCAGCTGTTACAAAGCCCATGCACTGTCTTGTGCGTGTACCTGTATTTTCTTCTTCACAAAGATAAGCAACCTTACCGATTTCAAAAATCTTATGTGGGTAGATTGCGTTTGCCGACTTGCTTTCTGCGCGAAGAAGGCTGCTCAAAATGTCAGAGCGTACAAACTGATAGTTTTCGCTCATCGGATTGGCAATTTCAATTACGCGTGCAGGATCAATAAGCATGTTGTCAATAAAGTCTTTCTTTGAGCCGACATAGTTAAAAATCATTTCCTGATAGCCAAGACCAACCATCAAAGTTTTTGCCTTGCGTGAATAGTAAGTGATTGGAAGAAGGCGTCCGATTGTAAAGTCATTTGGAGTTTCAGGAGTATAAGTTTCAAGCTTAGTTCCAATCATAACGTCTTCAATGATGTCTACTTCATGAAGGAAGTCGTTGCGGTATGGAGCCGGGCTGAGAGTAAATACAGAATCGTCATCAACTGAGCCAGAACCGGTGGTTGAGCTTGTCGAAACCACAACTTTGCTACCCATGCGTGTAAGAGCGTCTACAATTGTTGCATCGTCAAAGTTTGTTCCCAAAAGCTTATTGATGTGCTTGCGTGTTGCCTTTGTTGTTGGCTGGAAGTAGAACGGAGCAACAACGTTTTTGCCAAAGCAAGTGTCATAAGGATGGCGAACTTCAACTGGTTCAATTGAATAACCGCAGTCAGCAAAATCACAAGCAACGATGTTTGCTGCGAGCATAAGGTTTTCCATGTTGTCGCCGGTAAGTTCTACCATAAGGCCTGTGTCGCCAACCTGTACGTTACCAAGAGTAGCGCTGTTGATGATTGGTGCCATAGAAAGAACTTCGTTTGTATCGTCTGTAAAAAGAGGGAATTTTTTCAAATCCTGAATAATCCAGCCGAAATCCTTTCCTTTTGGATGTTCTGTCAGAATCTGGCGGCAAGTCATTGGCTGTTCAAAAGTCAAAGGAACAAATGAAGTCTTGTCCGGGTCTACAGCCTTGTAATGGCAAGGGAATTTGATTTCAGAAACGCGGTAAACGCCCATAGAAATAGACTTGCGTTTGCGTCCAAAGTTCCAGCAGAGTTTTTCCTGAGTCTGGATGATGTCTTTGAGCATAGGATCGTCGATTGCTTTTCCATTGATTATGAAAGCAACCATGTATGGGCGGATATCTTTAAGTTCCGGGTCAACTGTAACATAGCGGCCCTTTGTGTCTTTAACGTTGTCTTTTGTAGAAAGGAATGCAGAATAGTCAGTTCCTTTTACACCGCGGTGAAGTCTGAGCTGGCGTGCAACACCATTTGTAGACCAAAGGTCAGGGCGGTTTGTATCGTTCAATTCGATTTTGATTACGCGTTCGTTTTCTGGCTGTGTTGTATCAGGCTTTTCATCAAGTTCAGCCTTTGCATATGTAAGTTTCTTTTCAAGTGTTTCGTAGTCGTATTTTTTTTCAAGGAGATTAAAAAAAAGCTGTTCGTTAACTTCAATCTTTGGCATTTTGTTCCTCGTGTGAGTTCATTATTCAATGTCAATAATTTACGGTCATTGAGCTTGTCGAAATCTGTTTATGTTGCGAAGGCAACTTCTTTAATATGTGGTTTCGAGAGCCTCAACCACCGAATGGCATTGAGTTCATTATTTATATGGAAGAATTATAGTTTATTACGCAGAGAGTTTCAATTATTGAACTCTTCTTGATGAGAAAGCATTTTAAACAAATTTCAAAAAATATATTGAATTCAATTCGGGAATTCAATATATTCAAAAATAGATAGTTTAATTTTGAATTATTAAATTTTGGAATGTTTATGATTGAAAAGAAATTATACGAACGCGTTGAACCAATGATGAATCACGCGTACATGCAGAAGAAATGGTTTGAGGTGCAGTTTAAGCCGATTTGCAAGGAATTTGAAATTAAGAATTCCGAGCTTATGATTATGCTTGCTTTGCACTTAAATCATTCAATTAAGACTGCTGTCGACATTGAAAAGTTTGGAGAAATGAAGCGCGGAAATATTTCACTTTGCGTAGATATTTTGTGCCAGCGCGGATATTTGCTTCAGACACTCGACGAAAACGACAGACGATTTAAGCATCTTTCTTTAACACCAAAGGCTGATGAAATTCTGGCTAAGTGTGATGAAGTTCTTAATGCCTATTGCTCGTACATTTTTAAGGATATTCCAAAAGAAGAGCTTGCGGTTTGTGAAGGGGTCTTCAAGAAAATGAATGAAAAACTAAATGAACTTTACGGAAATATTTCGGGGGTAAAATGAAAAATATATTGATTTGTGTAGCTTTCTGTGTGTTTGCCGCTTCTTTAGGTTTTGCAGAAGCAGAAGTTTCTCAGCAGGAAAAATCTGTTCTTTCGCTTACAGTTGAAGATGCCGTTTCTTATGCACTTAAAAATTCAAAATCGCTTAAAAGCAGCGCCATTGATCTGGAAATTGCAAAGCGTGCATCGGATAATTCGTGGAATACATTTTTGCCGAGCCTGAGTGCAAGTGCAACTGCAGCCCGACAGAATAATATTGAATCAACTGTAGACAGCGCTAATAGTGGTGCTTTTTCTGCATTTAAATTGAGAGAATTGGATGTTCGCGTTAACGGAGCTAATTCTACTGATCCATTTGCAATGCTTTATGGTACAGATAATGCGGCGAATTTTTATTCATTTAAGTCGGGGCAGCCCGTAATGTCTGATAATGAAACAAATCATTGGGCTGTAATCGGAAACGCATCTGCTCAGTGGAATTTTAATCTTGCGATGATTGATGCGATTAAAATTGCTAAAAAGAACTACGAAGCCGGTGAAATAACCTGGGAACAGGTAAGCCGCGAAACAGAAGTGAATATCCGCAAAATGTTTTACGGGCTTTTGGTTCAGCAGGAAAATTTGAATATTCAGAAGGATTCGCTTAATAATGCACAGGCACGCTGGAAGCAGGCGGAACGACAGTATAACAACGGTTCTGTTCCTCGGCTCCAGATGTTGAATGCTCGTGTTACTTACGAAAACAAAAAGCCGGACGTTCTTTCTGCTGAACAGGGATTAAAGCAGAACAAAGACCTTTTTGCGTTCCTTCTTGGTCTTCCTTATGGTCAGGAAATTGAACTGGTTGGCGGGTTGGAATTTTCTTATGTTGATGTAGACGCAGACAAGCTTTTTAAGGACTACATCAATCAGAACAAAGATATTCTTTCTTTGCAGAAAAATATGGAAATCCTTGAACTTTCAATCAGAGCAAAAAAACTTTCTACATTCACACCTAGTCTTTCTATTGGCTGGAGCTATCAGCCGACCTTGTATGCGGCTGGTGAAATGATGAGTGATATTGGTCCATTTCAGAAAAGTGACGGCGGAAACCTTTCGTTCACGTTGGTTTATTCAAACCTTTTCAATATGCTTCCATTTTCTTCAAACATGCAGGAAATCAAGGATTTGAAGCAGAAATACAACAAGGTTCAACTTGGAATGGATCAGCTTTATCAGAATTCTGAAATCGAAATTCATAAGCTCTGTGACAAGCTGGATGTTGCAAAAGAAAATATTCAGGCAATGGAACGAAACGTAACGCTCGCACAGGAAGCCTATGAATCAACCTTGAAGGCCTATAATGCGGGGCAGACAGAACGCCTTGAACTTCAGGATTCAGAAGAGTCTTTGAATAAGGCAAAGCTTGGTCTTATGAGCCAGAAGAATGAATATATTTCAACTCTGCTGGATTTGGAAACTAAATTGAACATTTCACTGAAATAGGAGACATAAATTATGAAGAGTACAAAAGTAATTGCAGCTTGTGTTCTTGGAATTTCATTTTCAGGATTATTCTGCAGCTGCGGAAACAAAAAAAAGGATGTTAAAGCAAATAATGAACCTGTGGAAACAGTATTTGCGGTAAGTACTTATAAAGCGGTTCCTCGCACATTGGATAATTACCTTGAATTTGGCGGAAACGTTCAGACTTCTTCAAGTGTTGATATTTTCCCGGATGTGCAGAGCGGTAAGCTTTCTAAAATCAATGTAAAAGTCGGCGATAAGGTAAAAAAAGATCAGGTTGTAGCACTTGTTGATGCCAGCCGCGCCGGAATGGATTATCAGTCCAGCCCGATTAAAGCTCCTGTTGAAGGAACAATTACATCTTTCCCATATAGCGTTGGTGCAACAGTTGCGGCTTCTATGTCTGTCGGAAAAATCAGTTCAACTGGAACTTTGGAAATTAAAACAAATGTTGCAGAACGATTCTTGAGCCGTGTAAAGATGAATCAGCGTGCCGAACTTACTTTTGATGCTTATCCGGGAGTTGTGTTCCCTGCAAAGCTTGTTGAAATCGATCCAATTCTTGATGTAAATACACGAACCCTTGGAGTAAAGCTTATTCAGACTCCTAGTGATTCAAGACTTCGTGCCGGAATGTATGCGCGAATCAAGTTGATTACAGATACAAAGAAAAACACAATCGTAATTCCACACAATGTAATCGTTCGCCGAAATGAACAGGATATTGTTTACATTGTAGATACTCTTACAAATACCGTAAAAGCTAGTCCTGTAAAACGCGGTATCCGTGTAGATGATAAGCAGGAAGTTGAAATGGGAATCACTCCAGGTGATCTTGTTGTAATCAAGGGACAGGCACTTCTTTCTGATGGTGCAAAGGTTAATGTAGTTTCAATTGATGAATAGCGGTGGTTGAGGAACTCGAAACCACCATAATAAGGTCATTTCGACAAGCCCTTCGATACGCCCTTCGACAAGCTCAGGGACCACTCAGGGGTCACTCAATGACCGTAGCTTTGGGAGATTCAAATGTCTATTTCTAAATTTGCTGTAAAAAGGCCAACAATGATTCTTATCATTTTTATGCTTTTGACGGCACTTGGTATTTATTGTACAGTTTCGCTTCCGGTTGATATGTATCCGGAAATGGATATTCCGTACATTCTTGTTTATACAAATTATTCTAACGCTGGTCCGGAAGAAGTAGAAAGGAGCGTTTCGCGTACGCTGGAAAGTTCCTTGTCAGGTGTTTCCGGTTTGAAAATGTGTAAATCTCGTTCTCAGACGGGTGCAAGTATTATCATCATGGAGTTTGAGTATGGAACAAACCTTGATGCGGCTTCTAATGAAATTCGAGATAAAGTAGATATGGTGCGAAACTATCTGCCGGATGATGCAGATTCGCCGATTATCTTTAAGCTGGACCCTTCCATGATGCCGATTATGCATCTGGTTGTAACTGGGGTGCGAACTCCGGAAGAGCTTAGTTCTTATGTTGAAGATATTATTCAGCCTCGCCTTGAACAGGTAGACGGCGTTGCTTCTGTAACTGTTGTTGGTAACCGTGAAAAAGCAATTGTAATCGATGTTCCTCGAGACCGACTGGATGCTTATGGGCTTACATTCTCAAGTATCGCTCAGACAATCGGTATGCAGAACATTACAAGTTCCGGCGGTACAATTGAGCAGGGGGATTCCAATTATTCTATTTCTGCAGAAGGTACTTATAAATCTGTAGAGGATGTAAAAAATACTGTAGTTTCTCAGCCACGCAAGGCTAACGGCGATAAAGTTGATGTTCTTTTGCGAGATCTTGCAAATGTATATGAAGGTTACAAGGATACAACCAGCCTTGCTTACTACGGTGATAAACCTTCTATTCTTTTACTTATAACAAAACAGTCTGGAAAAAACACTGTAGAAACTGCAAAGAAAATCCGCAAACAGATTCCGGAAATCAAAAAGACTTTGCCAACTGACGTAGAATTGGTAGAAACTGCAAACAATGCGGATGATATCAACAACACAATCAAAACTGTAGTAAACTCGTTGCTTCAGGGTATTGTTCTTGCGGTTGTAATTCTTTATATCTTCCTGCGTTCGTTTAAGAGTACATTTATCATTGCGCTTGCGATTCCAATTTCTGTAATCGTAACTCTTTGTCTCATGTATTTCTGCGGACTATCAATCAACATGATGACTCTTTCTGGTTTGCTTTTGGGTATAGGTATGCTTGTCGATAACTCAATTGTAATCCTTGAAAATATTTTCAGTTACCGAGAGCGTGATGCAAAGCCGGAAGTTGCAGCTGTCCTTGGTTCGGAAGAAATGCTTGGTTCCATCACAGGTTCTACTCTTACAACAATTTGTATCTTCCTTCCAATGGTTATGCTCAAAACTATGCTTGGTATGATGGGACAGATGTTTATTGCCTTTGCATTCTCTATTATCTTCTCTTTGCTTTGTTCGCTTGGAGTTGCAGCAATCTTCGTTCCGGTTCTTTCTTCTAAGTATCTTGTAATTGGAAAATCTTCTACGATTTCAAAGAATAAAGTTGCAGCGGCTTTTGACAGTCTTATGGGAAAATTCTTTACATGGCTTGATAACGTTTATGCTGCAGGAGTTCGCAAGGTATTGCATCATCGAAAACTTACAATTCTTGTGGTTGTAGGATTATTTATTGCTTCGATTTATGGAGTTACTGTAGTTGGATTTATCTTTATGCCGGAAGTTCCTTCTACACAGGTTATTGTAGATTTGAGTATGCCTAAGGGAACTACAATCGATGTTACTCGTGAAGTTATTTATCAGATGAAGGAAAATGTTCTTCCTGAGCTTAAGGGGGTTAAGTTTACGACAACTTCTGTCGGTGGCTCAAACATGCTCAGCAGTGCTTCGGATTCGAATACTGCAGAACTCACAGTTACGCTTTATAATGAAAATGAACGTGAACCGGGTTGGGATAACGAAGAATCAGCAAAAGAAAAGTTCCGAAAATATTTTTCATCGTTCCCTGGCGCTGAATTCACTTTTGGAACCGGAAACATGAATCCTACTCAGTCTGCAATTGATGTAGTTGTTCGTTCTGATAACCTTGATTTGGCGCGAACTACTGCCCGGGAAATTCAGCAGATTATTAAAGATTATGCTTCGGATTATGTAAATGAAACTACAATCGATCTTGAAGACGGGCTCCCGGAACTCAAAATCAACATGGATCGAAACCGCATGTATGAGCTTGGGATAAACGCATATTCTGCCGGTACAGAATTGAATGCCGCAATCAATGGTAAAACTGCCAGCCGCTTTGATGATCACGGTACTCAGATTGATATGATTGTTCGCCTTGATCCGGCCGATAAACAGAAGTTTGCCGATTTGGAACAGCTTTATGTTATGAGTTCAACCGGACAGCGAATACCGTTTGCAAGTTTTTCACGCTACGAAGAAACATTGGCTCCGGTTCAGATTCGCCGCGAAAGCCAGACACGAACCATTCGTATTTCTTTGCAACCAAAGAAAGGCTTCTCTCTTAATGTTGTTCAGCAGAATGTTGATAAGGTAATTCGAGAACATATTATCCAGGATGAAAACGTAATTATTTCTTATGACGGTTCATACAAGGACATGGTTGAAGCAATTCAGAAATTCTCCGTTGTAATCATTATGGCGGCTTGTCTTGTATTTGCGGTAATGGCAAGTCAGTTTGAATCGTTTAAGGATCCGTACATCATCATCTTTACAATTCCACTTTCATTTATCGGGGTTGTATTGATTTACCTTCTTACAGGAACAATGATGAACGTTGTATCTGTTGTAGGTATGCTGGTATTGGTAGGTACAATCGTAAATAACGGTATCGTTCTTGTAGACTACACGAACCTGCTTAGAAAGCGAGGTTATAATCTTGAAGAAGGTTGTGTTGAAGCGGCTCGTAACCGTCTGCGACCAATTCTTATGTCTACGCTTACAACAATTTGTTCTCTTATTCCTATGGCATTCTTCCCAGGTGAAGGTGGAGCAATGACTCAGCCGATTGGACTTACAGTACTTGGTGGTATGAGCTTTGGTTCTCTTATGACATTGTTTGTAATGCCGGTAATTTATTACAACTTCAATATCAAGCGTGAACGTAAGATTGTAGAAGAAAGAGCTCGCGAAAAGCTTGAGCACAGTTTTATCGATGATGAAGAATTTGTAGAAAAAGAAATCTTTAAGACTAGTGAAAAACCTGTTGCAAAAGAAGTTGAAAAAAAGCCGGAAATCGTGCAGGTTCTTGCGGAAAAGGCAAAGGCTCCTAAGCCGAAGCGCCATAAGGATTTTGCAAAAAAACTAAAGGAACTTCAGACTGCTTTGGCAGATGTTACTGAAATGATTACAAGCGATAATCAGGAAGGTGAAAATGAAAAGAATTGAAATTGTGATGACTCAGGCAATTGAGGTAGATTTTGTAAACTTGTGGGAACGAGCCTGCCGAATTGCCGATATAAAATGCAAATACACAAAAATTGATAACGTCATGGGGCAGGGAAATTCAAATCCAAAACTCGGTGATGCAATCTGGCCGCAGCTTAATGTTATGTTCATTTTGATTATTGAGGAAAAATATGTAAATATGGTCCGAAATATCATGAAAACCCTTCATACAACTTATGTTGGAGAGGGTGCTGCAGCTTTTATTAGTGATATTGCTAATATTGAAGAGCTGTAATTACCTGAAAATCGAAGTGCGGAAAATTTTTATGTGGTTGGCTTTGCTTACGGAGTAGAATCGGATTTCTCCCGTTTTATGCACTGCCAGCTTTACTAGCGAATCATTCGACTGTTTGGCGAGCATAAGTGGCTGACCCAGGATTTTTTCCAGTACTTCAGAGTTTTTTTCATCCGGCATTGTGAGTTCAATCATGTCGCCGGATTGAATTGCATTTTCCAAAAGGTGCAGTTTTCCTGAATAATTCATACCGTCTGCTTCCAGGATTTCTATTCGTACGGTTTCCGGATTCAGCTGTTCTTCATTTAAAATTACTTTGCGCTCGATGCGTGTCATCAAACCTTCGTACTGTTGTTTAGTTAATTCCATTGAATCAAGTTTTTCAATCAGGCGATTTTTGAATTCCTGCATTTTTTTTGCGGATTCAGAAAAATCAGGTTCTGTGACATCGAGCATTGCGTCGTCAGAAAAATAGTTGGTTCCATTTTTTACAAGCGGATAATTTATTGTATCAATCTGCTGGGCTGGTGTTTTCAGCGTTCCCATAAAATCCAAGCCGGACAATTTTATAAACGATTCAGGTTCTTCGGTAAGTGGAATATTTAAAAGGAATACCCCGGGTGCAAGTTCCATTTGAATAAATGGCGCAATCTTTGGATTGTTCTGCACGATGCGTTCCAGTTTTTCATCAACTTTAAGCACATAGCCCTTGTACAAAAGAGCTGAAGAGTAAGATTTCTGCCATTCTTCGATATTGATTTCAAGGTTCTGTGGGATTTTGTAATTGTTGTAAAGAAGAAGCTGATCCAGAATCTGATTTTTTGAAAAATTCTTGTCAAAAGCCCGACTGATTGATTTGCGGGTAATTTCAAATTCGGTAACAGTGCTGGAATTTCGCACATCCATGAATAATACGAGTGGCAAAAGCTCAGCAAGTGAAAGCCCCGGCATTATTGTTATGGAAGTTCCCGCATTAATGTTCAGGATTCCTTTTTTCTGTTCCGGCGCAAGATTCATCGGGCGATTTAAAAGAACTGCTCCAGGAATAAGAATCGGTTCGTTGTTTTCCGTTTTTCCGGTTTCTGCAAAAATACCAAAGGCGATTGCGTTTTCGATAATGGCTTCTTCAATTTGACCTGAAAATTCAACTGGTTCGGCTTTTTGCAAATGGCTTTCCAGAATTCTCGAAAATCTGCTGCGGGCCGGGCGTCTGTCTTCATCTGGTGTTTTGTTGCTAATCAGAAAAGCAATTCGTAAAAGGGAAGATTTTGAAAGCCCGCTTTGTGGAATTGATGAAGCAACATCCAGTAAAAGTTGTGTCTGGTTTCTGAGTCCTTCGCGACCCAGACGAACTGCTGCTGCGGTACTCAAAAAGGCGTATTGCATCAATTCTGAATTTTCAGAAAAAACTTTGAATCGCTTTTCGTCGATTTCTACGGATTTTTCCCCAAGCTTGAGCAGTTTAAGATTTACCATTCCTTTGAAAAGCAGTTCCAGAATATTCTGCTTTCCCGGAAAAATCTGTTCCAGCCGTTCCAAATCCTTTTTTTTGAATTGCGTATTATTTCGGCATAAATCCGGGTTTTCATAGATGTAAGAAATGAACGAAGCTATGAAAAGCGGAGAAAGTGCAAAGGGGGTATTAAAATTGTGTTCTGCAAAAACAGGTTCCGGAAGGAGTTTTTTTACATTGATAAAAGGTTTGAGTGTGTCTTCAAGAATCGGGTTTAGTGCGATTAAACTTTCGTCACGGTCGTTTTTGTAAGAATAAATTATGAGTCGCTCACTTAAATTTAAAAGCTCTGAATAAATGTCAGAAACAGGGTATTCAGTTTTAAAAAAATCAGTAAGCTTGTCTTTTGTTGCGTCTTTTATTGATGCGATTGCTGAAATAATTTTTATGTCGAAATCCGAAAGGTAGGAAATGATTTTTTCTTTGTTCTGTTCTTTGCGAAGAATTGAACTAAGCTGCTCAATCAATTTGTCCTTGTTGAACGGAGTGTGAATTTCCCCGATATAAATGCGCATGATTTCAAAAAAGCGTTCGTCGCTAAGTAGAGACATTGTATTGCGCCATCGGATTATTCGCTGAACTTTTGGATCTTCGTTTTCTATCTGCATTCTACTTCCTATCTGGTAAGCAATTGTTTTCAGTCAATTCGTTCAAATCTTCTTCGTTGGTGTAACGTATGATTCTGTAAGTATATCCTTGTTCTGCAAGAAATTTCTGTCGATTTGAACCAAAATCTTCTTCAACAGTATTGCGTGTAATCAATGTAAAGAAACGGCTTTTTCGTTCTTTCGGACGCAAGATTCGGCCTAAGCGCTGTGCTTCTTCCTGACGGCTTCCAAAAGTTCCGCTAAGCTGAATTGCGATTGAAGCGTCAGGTAAATCGATTGCGAAATTGGCAACCTTCGAAACTACAAGCACGTGAATTTTGCCATCCCGGAAATCTTTGTATATTTTATCTCGCTCAGTGTTAGGCGTTTTGCCGGTAATAATCGGGGCTTTTAATAGTTTTGCGACTTCGTTCAATTGCGCAAGATACTGCCCGATTACAAGAATTTTATCTTCCGGGAAGCGTTCTATGAGCTGTTTTGTTACTTCCATTTTGAGAGGATTTTCGCTGGAAAGCTTGTGTTTTTCACGTGGACTTGCAACCGCATAGTCGATTTCTTTTTCTTCCGGCAAATCCAGTCGGATTTCGGCACATTCGGCGCTTGCAATCCATCGGCTTTTTTCGAGTTCTTTCCATGGAACATCGTAGCGTTTTGGCCCAACAAGACTGAATACATATCCTTCGCAGCCGTCTTCACGGACAAGGGTTGCGGTTAGTCCTACGCGGCGGACAGCCTGAACTTCTGCGACTACACGGAAAACCGGAGCAGGGAGCATGTGAACTTCGTCGTAAATTATGAGACCCCATTTCCGTTTTGTGAAAATTGAAAAATGCGGATAAGGACCGTCTTTTTCCGGGCGCCAGGTAAGAATCTGATAGGTTGCAACTGTAACTGGCGCAAGGGATTTGTTTTCGCCTGTGTATTCGGCAATCTGGTCGTCTTTTAAATTAGTTTTATCCTTAAGTTCCTGAATCCATTGGTGAACGGCCGAAATATTTGTTGTAATAATCAGAGTGCTGGTTTTAAGCAAATCCATGATTGTGATTCCGACAATTGTTTTTCCGGCTCCACAAGGAAGTACGATTGTTCCAAATCCTGTTCCTGGACCGCGATTTCCGATTAATGCATTTGCGGCTTCTTTCTGATAATTTCGGATTTCGAAAGGCTTTCCATTTTTTGTTGTTGAATTCAGGGAAAGTTCCAGAGGTTCGCCGTCTTCAAGCTGTACTTCATCTTTTACAGGCCATAAGGCATTAAGCAGGATTTGTTTAATTGTTCCGCGGTCGGTGAGCTTTAGCTGGAAGCAGTATTTTTTTTCATCGTCGGTTAGTTCGGCTGGCTTTTCAATTCCTTCTGGAGAATATTCGCATGGTTCCAGAAGTTTTTTTGCCTGAGGATTTGCTTTTATTTCTAGAAAAACCTGCCGTGAGTTTGCAACAAGATAGAGATACTGCTCTTCAATAGTTTTTATATCAGCTGATTTTTTTTCTTCGTTTAAAACGTCATAGGCTTTTACTGGAACTGTGATTTTTGGTCCAGGCACGAGTCTGAGTTTTCCAAATCGTCCTGCAGTTTCTTTAATCCACATCGAAATGTTTTGAGGAACATCGTAGCGTGCGTATTTTTCAAGGACATTTACTGCATCTTCCGGTGTAAGGCCTGCGCTTGTTGCATTCCACAAAGAAAGCGGAGTAAGCCGATATGTATGAAGATGCTCCGGAGAACGTTCCAATTCTGCAAATGGAATGAGTTCATTTCTGCATTCATTTGCAAGTGGCGCGTGTACGTCTAAGAGTAAAGTTCTGTCTCCCTGAACAATTAACGGATTATCAAATTGCATAGCAGATTATGATACAATAATCTGTAAAAGTTCACAATTAGGATTTTTTATTTTTCGTATTCCAAAAGAATGTCATCTCCTATCTGCTGAAGTTTTTTCAGTTTGAAGATGAATGCGTCATCGGGGCTGTCAACACCGCTTCCGATAACCGGAGTTTTTCCTGTTCCGCCGAATATTTTTGGAGCGCAGAAGGCGTAGATTTTTTGAACGATACCGCTTTCCAGTGCACTGAAATTTAATTCACCGCCGCCTTCGATAAGAATGCTGTCTATTTTTCGTTCGCCCAAAGTTTGAACGAGAAATTTTAAATCAATGTGACCATTTTTATCGGCCGGAACTTTAAGAATTTCTGCGCCAGACTCGATTAGCTGCTGTTTTTTTTCTGAATCAGCGCTGGTGCAGGCGATTATGGTTGGAATTTCTTTTGCAGTTTTTATTATCTGGCTATCAAGTGGAATTCGTAATTTTGAATCGCAGATGATTCGAACTGGATTTGTTCCGTTTGGAATTCTGCAGTTCAAAAGCGGATTATCGGCAAGAACTGTTCCAACTCCGCACATTATTCCTGCGTAGCGGTTTCTTAATTGGTGAACAAATTCCCGGCTTTTTTCGCCGGTTATCCATTTTGATTTACCGGATTTTGTTGCGATTTTGCCGTCCAGGGTCATTGCGTATTTTAATGCAACGTAAGGTGTTTTTGATGTTATGTAATGAAAGAAAATCGGATTGAGCTCGTCACATTCTTCCCGCAGAAAATCTTCTACTACTTCAATGCCGTTTTCGCGAAGAAATGCGTTTCCCTTGCCGTGTACGAGTGGATTAGGATCCCGGCTTCCAACAAAAACACGTTTTATGCCGCTTTCTAAAATGGCATGAGTACACGGAGGTTGTTTTCCAAAATGGCAGCAGGGTTCCAGGGTAACATAAATATCGGCGCCTCTTGGATCGTTTTTGCGGCGAAGGCAGTCGGCAAGGGCTTCCCGTTCTGCGTGCAATTCGCCGTATTTTGTGTGAAAACCTTGCCCAATTATTATTCCGTCTTTTACGATTACGGCTCCAACAAGTGGATTTGGATTTGTTTTTCCTTCACCTTGGCGGGCAAGTTCTATTGCCTTTCGCATAAAGATTTCGTTATTCTGTTCTGCCATTATTTTTTTTCCGGGTTTAGTAGCGTTTGTTATCCTTATTTTGTGCATACACTTTAAAAAGTTCAAGGCATTTTTCACGTTCGAATTCTGTTTTCTGGAAAATATTATTTTTGCCTGCAAAGCTTTCGTAAAATTTGTCGTCTCGGAAGCCTATTTTATCGGTGTCTGAAATTGTGCAGCCGTAGTAGACCTGGGTAATGTTTGCCCAAAGAATTCCGCCAAGGCACATCGGACATGGTTCTGCAGTGGTGTAAAGTTCACAGCCGGAAAGATCGTGGGTTCCAAGATTTTTGCAGGCGTCGCGGATGGCTTCCATTTCACCGTGACAGGTTGGATCTTTATTCAGAAGAACTCTGTTGTGTCCTCGACCAACTATCTTTCCATCTTTTACTACAACTGAGCCGAATGGTCCGCCGTGTTTTTTTTCGATTCCTTCGTAGGCTTCTTTCAAAGCTTCGTCCATATAATTCATGTTGTTTCTCCTGTCGTATTTTTTGAATTAACTCCCAGACCAAAAAGCGCAAAATCTCCTTTGCACGGGTCGTCTGGCCAGATTTCTTTTAGTTTTTCTGTAATTATAACAGCAGTTTTTAAGCTTGCGGTGGAATTTTCTGGAATCAGACCTAGATTTTTTGCCTGCTGTAAAACATGGGTATCCAAGGGAATCAGAAGCTTTGAAGGGGAATACCAGTTCCATAGACCCAAATCAACCGGAGAATTTTTTCGAACCATCCAGCGCAGGTACATTTGAATCCGTTTGTTTGGGGTGCTTTTTCCTTTTGGGACAATTGTGCATTCCGGAAATGAATCGGAAATAATTTCGGCAAGGCTTTTATTTTTATCTGAGCGTATATTCTTTTCGAAAAGATTTTTAAAGTGTTCGCCAAGGGAGTTTGATTCTTTGAGAATTTTTAAAAGGGATCGAAAAAGGATTAATAAATCTTCATAAGAATAAAAGCGGTAAAATTTTTTATCTGGATTACCGTCGGGACTTTTAAAATCCGATTCGAAGCTGGAACTTGTAAGCCATTTTGCAAAACCACCCGCTTTATCTGCAAGCGAAAAGATTTCTTTGATTTTGGGAATAAATTGTTTTCTGTTCCCAAATGAAAGTAAGGCTGCAACGAATGAAGCAGTTTCTGCGTCTTTTGGCTCTTTGTAGTGATATAAAAATTGGCTCGGATCTGCGATTATAAAATCTGAGTTTTCGTATTTGTCTGCCAGGGTTATTAGTTGTTGTTTTAGTTCTTCTTTCATTGTAATAAAAAAAGGCTGCCGGATTAAAATCAATCTTTCTGGCAGCCTCTTGTTTGGAATTATGAATCTCGTCTTTTCAGATATTTTTGTACAAAGTCTGCAATCAAATCTACAGTTCCATCAATCCCTAATTTTCCGGAATCTACGCAGAGATCATAAGATGAAGTTTCGCCCCACTTTGAGTGGCAGAAATAATCGTGATATGCCTTGCGTTTTTTGTCATGGCGTTCGATAGTTTTTACAGCCTCAGATGCAGTCATTCCCCGTTTTTCCATTACGCGTTTAACTTTTGTATCAAGGTCCCCGCGTACAAAGATTTTAAGAACATCTGCAATTCCCATAAAAATTTCGTCAGAGCAGCGGCCAAGAATTACAAAGGAATCTTCATCGGCTGCTTTCTGTTTCAGAAGAGAAAACTGCATTTCTGCAATGTTCTGTTCCGGCGAGTTTGTATATCCGCGTACAGTTCTGCTGAAGAACGGATTACGTGGTTTTTCATCGTATTTTTTAAGAGAATTTGTATCGACGTGCCGAATATTGGCAAGTTCATCCAAAAGGTTTCTGTCGAAAAATTCAAACTCAAGTTTTTCTGCCAGCTTTCTTCCTATTTCGTGTCCACCACTTCCATACTCTCGGCTGATTGAAATAATAATCTGTTTATTCATAGCACACCCCCAATCGAAAAGCCTATACTATAAGTATCGCATGAAAATTGAAATTGTGCTAACTAATAATACAATTACTGTTGCCGGAGCACAGATTTTGCAGTATTCGCCCCAGCCAACCGGATATCCGGCTTTCTGAGCTACAGAAGTTCCCACTACATTTGCGGAAGCACCGATTGGAGTTCCTGAACCACCGATATCTGTACCAATAGAAAGTGCCCACGCCATTACAGGAAGCATGCTTGCGCCCGTTGTGAGGGAAAGATTCTGGATAACTGGTACCATTGTTGCTGCAAACGGAATGTTGTCGATAAATGCAGAAGCGATTGCAGAAACCCAGATGATGATAGCAATCATTACATAGATATTTCCTGCAGAAATCTTTTCGATGAATGAAGCAATCAGTTCAAGAATGTGTGTCTGTTCAAGTCCGCCAACAACAACGAAAAGTCCGATGAAGAACAGAATTGTCTGCCAGTCTACCTTTTTAAGAAGCAGTTTAGCGTGTTTTGCGGAAGTGATAACTGTAATGAGTGCAATGCCAGTTCCGATTGAAGCAACGCTTAAGTGTGTCTGCGCATGAGTAATGAGAAGAATTACAGCAAGTCCAAAAATTACGCTTGAAATGCCAAAGCCTTTTTTATCAGTGATTGCAGATTCTGGAGAAGGAAGCCAGTTTATATTCACTGCTTCCTTTGATTTAAGCTGGTTCCTGCAAACGAAATAAAAATATACAAGCATAATTAAAAGACCAATTCCGGCGATTGCTCCAGTGTTTGTGAGGAAGTCGATGAAAGTGTAATGGAGCTTAGAACCGATGATGATGTTCGGCGGGTCTCCACACATTGTTGCAGAACCACCAAGATTTGCACAGAAAATTTCGGCAAGAATCATTGGTACCGGATTAAATTTTAAAAGCTGAGAAAGTTCAATTGTTACAGCAGAAAGGAAAAGTATAACTGTAATTGAATCGATGAACATTGAAAGGAATGCACTCATCAGCATAAAAACGATAAAAATTGGGATAACCTGATATTTTACGGCTTTTGCAAGTTTAAGACAGAGCCAGCGGAAAAATCCCACGCGAGCCATTCCTTCTACCATTACCATCATACCCATAAGAAATATGATTGTTGCCCAGTCAATTCCTTTTGATTCTTCTTCGCCAGCAGCAGTATACCAGAATCCTGGTGTAAAGATGTTGTGAATGTTCAGCGTTTCTTTGATTGAAACCAGAGAAGAATATTCTTTTCCAAATAAATGAATATCCAGCTGCATGCCAAGACCAAAAACAAGCAGCAATGTGAGGGCTCCGCAAACCAGTGTGGTGTACTGTTTTGGGAACCGTTCTGTAATGATTAATCCGAACATAATCAAAAAGATTGTTACGGCAAAAATCTGCGCAAACATTTACGCCTCCAATAGGTGATTCCTTAATTGAAGACGATTATAGTGATTTGTTCGGATAGATACAATAAAAATGGCTAGTACTAATTTTTATTTACCCTTTACACTTAATATTGAGGCTGTCGAGTTCTGCTTGTACGTCGGCGCCGTTCCAGATGTTCCAGAGTGCAGAGCCGACTGCTCCCCAGAAGTTACCCATTGCAGGAATTGAAGGCATTGGGAATGCGGCATCTAGCTGCTTAAGGAAGCCTGCCATGTATTTACTGTTTACTGTTGTGTTTATTGATGGCAGAACTCCAGTTAATTCAAAGCGGAGTTGCTGCATTTCCGGAGTGATAAGGAAGGCGGCAAAATCGGCAGCTTCTTTCGGGTGTTTTGAATACGAAGTTACGAACATACCGCGGGTTCCACTGAAGGATGAAGCTGGTTTTGATTCTCCTGGAAGAGAAGGAATTGGTGCAACACCGAAATCAATGCCGGCCTTTTCAAAGGTGCTTACATTCCAAAGACCAGTTATGTGCATTGCCGCATTTCCAGAAGAAAACATACCGTCGCAAGCCGAAGAACTAAGTTCGATTCCTTCGAGATTGAGCTTTGTTCGCAGAGACTGGAAAAGCTTCATTCCGCTTACCGCAGCAGGTGTGTTCATGTTCGGATTTGTTGCTTCTGTACCAGATTCGCCGTAAAGTCTGTTTCCGTTTGCGGTTGTAAAAAGAATTGAATAATAACCGTTCGTAACATCCATTACAAAACCAAGTTTATTTGGATGAGTTCTGTTAAAATTCTGTACCCAGCGGATAAGTTCTTCCCAGGATTTTGGAACTTCATTTTCTGAAATTAATTTTTTGTTGTAGAAAAGTGCATAGGTTTCTGCGCAGGCAGGATATCCGTACATTTTTCCGCCATAGGTAAGAGCTTTTGAACAGGCTCCTAAAACCTTGCGTGAAACTTCAGATGCATTTTCAGTAGGAAGAATAAGTTTTTTGGAAACAAGTTTTCCAAGACTGTCGTGAGGAGAAGCAATTATATCTGGGCCGATATCGTTTGGACCATCTGCTTCCAGCATTGGAATCATATCGTTCAAGCTTACATGAACATAATCAATTACGACATTTGGATTCTTTTCTGTATAAGCTTTTGCAGCCTGTTTGATAAATTCGTCTACGCCGTTTTTGGTTTCCCATACGCGGATATGAATTTCTTTATCACTTTCAATGGAGGTTCCCTTGTTATTTTTTGAGCAGCCTGTAAGTGCCAATGTAATCATTGCAAGAGAGGCAAGAATATAAGTTTTGTTTTTCAAAATATTCATAATTTTTCTCCCGTTATACCTGGAACTGGTCTACCTGACCGCCGATTTCGTCGATAGAGTCTGTCATTTTTTCAGAAATTTCAGAAAGTGAAGTTCCTGTCTGTTTGATGGTTTCTGCACCATTCTGCATTTCTTCCATACTCTTTTTAAGTTCAATTGTAGAATTCTGCAGATTCTGAATTTCTTTCAAAATTGCGGCATTTCCTTCTGACATTTCGTTTACGGCAGAAAGAACTATTTGTGTACTATCATTCATGCTGCCAAGAGATTCATTGATTTTTTCAGAACCTTTGTGCTGTTCTTCCATTGCGGTTGAAATTTCGCGTACAAGGTAATCTGTGGACTGAATCTCTTCACTAACATCTTTGAAGGCAATTCGCGATTCGTTTGAAGAAGTAATGATTTCGCGGATTGATTCCTGAATATTGCTGAGCTGTTCTCCAATTTCTTTCGACTGAGCAGTAGAAGTTTCTGAAAGCTTACGAATTTCGTCTGCTACTACAGAGAATCCCTGTCCGGCGTCACCAGCGTGAGCGGCTTCAATTGCGGCATTCATAGCAAGAAGGTTTGTCTGACTTGCAATTGCCTGGATTGTTTTGTTCGCATTTCCAAGCATTTGAGACTGTTCACCGATGATTTCAATTTTCTTGCTCATGTCATCCTGTTTCAAGACGCCGTTTTCAGCCTTGTGTTCAAGGACTTCGAAGGATTTTGCCATTTTTTCTACAGATGCGTTTACTGTAGAAATATTTTTAATCATTGCAGAAACTGCATCGCTGGCTACTTTTACGCCTTCAGATTGAGTTTCTACCATCCGCTCAAGTGATTCGATGTTTGAAGAAATTTCATGAACGGCAGTTGCAGTCTGGTCAACGCTTGCAAACTGCTGGCTTGTTCCTTCCTGAGTTGATTTGATGTTATCGATAATTACGTTGATTGAATTCAGCGTGTCTTCTGTGTTTTTATTCAAAAGTGTCCCGACTTCAAAGAGGGAGTTTTTTGAATCCTTCATGACCGAAATGATTGTCTGGAGCTTTTGCGTAAAGGTGTTGAAGCCGTTTACAAGTTCTCCGATTTCGTAATCTGCCTTTATTTCGATGCGTTTTGTAAGGTCGGCTTTTCCCGAAGCGATTTGACCTATGCTGTCGCTTACACGGCGGAGTGGGCGCAGATTGTGTGAAAGAAGGTATCCGCTGAAACAACCTAAGATAATCGAAATTATGGTGATTATTACCATGCGTCCCAAAATCATATTAAGAACTGCAAGCGCCTGAGCTTTGTCCTGTATGATTCCAAGATGCCAGGTTCCGCCGTTGATTGATACGAACGAAAGGAAGTATTGCTTTCCGTCCATGGCGAAGGTTTCGAGTCCAGTTTCGTTTTGAATCATTTTAATTTGAAGGTCGCGGAACTGTCCGAATCTGGTATTTGGTCCGAATTTTGGATCGTGGATATTGTTTTCCAATGCAGTTTTGTTTCTGTAATCTACACCGGCCATTTTGTCACCGGCATCATTTATGATGAAAATGAATCCGTTGTAATCAAGCTCGATGGAAGATGTAATCTGGTTTGTAAATGAAGCGTCTGCAACTCCGGAAAGAACGCCGGAAACGCTGCCTTGTCTGTCGTAAAGAGGACAGCTTACAACGACTACCATTTTCTTGTAGCGCTGGTCGTAAACAAGGTCGGAAATGTTGGATTTACCGGCAAGTGCCTGTCCGTAGTATGCTCGGTCTCCAACCCAAATGTCGTCACCCTGAGTTGAATGAGCCTGCCCGTTTATGTTACTAACTTCAAAGGATTCAAAACCGATTCGTCTTGCTTCTGCCTGCAGAATTGGTTTCTGAACTGCCCAGTTCATCTGGCGAATATCAGTCCGCTGTGCAATGGCTTCGACTTCACGGATGTACGCTTCGATGGAAAGTTCAATAAGCTTCCCCGCATCGTCGCGACATTTAGTCATGGTACCAACTACTTGATTAGTCTGAATTCTATTTAAAAGATGAATTGAAAATGATGTCTGAACAACACAAATAAGAACGACTAGCAAGGCAATTCGTAATACAATTTTAAATGATAAACTGTTCGTTTTCATGTTTGCCTCCATGCAAAAAAAACAAGTGCAATTTTTAGTGTATTACACTTTTTAGAATTCCTCAAATTTTATATCGAATAACGAATCTCAATTGACTTCTTTATTTCGACTCATTTGACCGCATAGAATTTGTTTTGTATAATTTGGAACAGTATGGAAGTTTTTCTAGGTATTTCTGCGGCTGGTGGAACGGCGGTTGGGCAGGCGTTTATTATTCCTGATACGGAAAAAAGAGTCATTTCTCAAAAGAAAATAAAGGCATCAGAGGTTGATGCCGGATGGGTTCGTTTTGAGAATGCCATAAAAATTGTTACAGACGATGTAAGTAATAAACTTTCACTTTTGCCAAAAGAAATTAAAGCAAATGATCTTCAGCGGGAAATTCTTGAAGCTTATATTTTGATGCTGGCAGATCCGGTTTTTTTGAAAGAGCTTAAGGATTATTATCAGAAAGAACTCTATAACATCGAATATACGATTTATCTTAAGTCAGAAGAATATGCTTCCAAATTAAGAAGTGCCGGAAACGAATATCTTGCAGAACGTGCACAGGACATTACTGATGTATTTGGAATGGTTCTGAACGAGATGCAGGGAATCCATCCCTTCGACATAAACAAGGTTCCGGAAAACAGTATTGTTCTTGCAACTACACTTACACCAACGGATATCATTATTCTTTCAAAAAAGAATTTGCTTGGTCTTGTACTTACAGAAGGCGGGCTTTCTAGTCACGTTGTAATTCTTGCGCGCAACTATGGAATTCCAACGCTTCTTGGCGTAAACCGTGCAAGTATCCTTAAAAAAATAAGTAACGGCGAACAGATTGTAATTGATTCAGAAATCGGTGAAATCCTGGCAGAACCGGATGAAGAAACTCTATGCGAGTATCGAAAGAAGATTGAATCAGAAAAAGAAGAACTTTCGCTTTTAAATGAATATCTTGAAAAACCTGCAGTCACAAAGGATGGTGAACAATTCAAGTTGTTTGCAAATATCGGTTCAACAGAAGAAGCTGATATTGCTGCAAAAAGCGGCGCAGACGGAATAGGTCTTTTCAGAACTGAATTCCTTTACATGAGCATGACGGATGGAACTCCTCGTGTATCGGCAAGAGCCTTTAACGAAGAAGGTCAGTTTGAAGCTTATAAACATGTTCTGGAAATAATGAAAGGTAAGCCGGTTACAATTCGTACGCTAGATGCCGGCGGAGACAAGTTGATTAATTCGGCTGACATTCCTACTTTTACCGAAAAAAATCCATTGATGGGAATGCGGGCTGTTCGTCTTTCTCTTGCTTATCCTCAGATTTTAAAAACACAGCTTAGAGCTTTGTATCGTGCAAGCGTATACGGAAATCTTAGAATCATGCTTCCGCTTATTACTGCAACAGAGCAGGTTAAGCAGTGTCTTGAAATAGCCGAAAAGGTTCGTGAAGAATTGGAAAATGAAAATATTCCGTTTAACAAAGATGTTCCTATCGGCATAATGATAGAAACAGCGGCTGCAGCCCTCACAAGTGATTGTCTTGCAAAAGTTTCGGATTTCTTTTCTCTAGGTACGAATGACCTTACGCAGTACACGCTTGCAGTCGATCGTGAAAATTCAAATGTATCGGCGCTTTACGATGAGTTTAATCTGGCAGTTTTGCGGCTAATTGATATAACGATTTCTAACGCAAAGAAGGCAAAGATTCCTGTTTCTGTTTGTGGTGAAATGGCAAGCAGAAAAGATAGTGTTCTTGTCTTGGGCGGAATGGGAATTCGTAATTTGAGTATGGGTGCAAAACTTATATCAAAAACAAAAAAATTGCTTTCGCAGTTTACAATTGAAGAACTGAAAGCAATTTCCTCTAAGAAATTAAATCGGTTATAATCAGCGGGATTTTTCGGCAAAAAAATATCGAAGGAAAGAATAATGGCAAAAAAGAAAAAGGCAAAGCCGGATTTTTCTAAACCAAAGAATGTTCCAGTTCCAGCAGAAGAAAATTTGGAATCGGAAATTGCGGATATTGCATCGGCTCCAGATCAGGACGAATCAGATTCGGATGGTGAAGTTTTTGTATCCGAAGAAGAAAGTGAAATTCCTCAGGAAGAGCGCAAATATGGAATGACAAAAAAACAGTATGCGGGTGCTCCTCTTTTAGTAATAGCAGGTCGTCCAAATGTTGGTAAGTCTACGCTTTTTAACCGCTTTATGCAGCGGCGTCTTGCTATTGTTGACCCGACACCTGGTGTTACCCGTGACCCAGTAGAAGGATTTGCGCTTTTTAATGGTAACCCGGTTCATCTTGTGGATACAGGTGGATATAAGCTTCAGCGCGATATTGGAACAATGGAAGCAGAATTAGATGAACTTGTAGTAGAAAAATCTATTCAGATGATAGAGCGGGCAGATCTTGTTCTGCTTGTACTCGAAGCGGAAAAAATCACTCCTGAAGATGAGGAGATGATTCATCAGCTTAGAAAACACTGGAAAAAGCTTATTGCGGTTGTAAACAAAACAGAAGGCGGCCGAAATGAAAATGTTGCCTGGAACTTTGCACAGTTCGGTTTTGAAGAATTGTTGTTTATTTCCGCAGAGCACGGCGACAACATCAGTGCGCTTTACAAAAAGATTGAAGAACGTCTGGACTTTTCGAATGTAAAACTTATTTCAGAAGAAGAGCCGATTCGTGTTGCAATCATGGGTAAACCAAATACCGGAAAATCAACTCTTTCTAACAGACTCACTCACACAGAAGCTTCTATCGTTTGTGATTATGCAGGAACAACCCGAGACACTGTCGAAGGCTATTTTGAATTTGAAGGAAAGCATTTTCAGGTTTTGGATACCGCCGGAATTCGCCGAAAGGCAAAGGTTCACGAAAATGTTGAATATTATTCCGTAAACCGTGCAATTAAAACTTTGGATCGATGTGACATAGTATTCCTCATGATTGATTCACAGGAAGGACTTTCTGAGCAGGATAAAAAAATCTGTAGTCTTGCATACGAACGTGGCCGCGGAATTATTTTTGCATTGAACAAGTGGGATTTGAATGAGGATCAGAGTAAGAAGGCTGTAAAAAATATAAAAACCTGGATGAATATTATGTTCGGCCAGATGGAATATGCGCCGATTGTTGCTCTTTCTGCATTGAAAGGAACGGGTGTAATCGAGCTTTTGCGCGAAGCTGTAGAAATCTATAATCAGCTTACTCATAAGGTCGAAACTGCTGCCTTGAATCTTGCCTTGAACGACTGGCTCTTTAAGTATCCGCCACCGGCAAGTAAGACTGCGCATTTTAAAATCCGCTACATGACGCAGAAGGGCGTAAATCCTGTGAAATTTTTGATTTTTGCAACCCGCCCGGAAGTTGTACCGGAAACATACATTACATATCTCAAAAACCGGATCCGCGAAGATTTAGGTTTTGATAAAATTCCTGTTCAGCTGGAAATGAAAGCCAGCCGCAAAAAGTGGGAAGATCGGGAACGATAAATGCAGTATTCAATCGGCGAAGTTGAAGAACTAACAGGTGTAAAGGCTCATGTTCTGCGATACTGGGAAGAAGTAATTCCAGGTATTTCGCCGATGAAGGATATTGGCGGGCGCCGAGCGTATACGCAGCGTGAACTGGAAGTGATAATGCGCCTGAAGCATTTGATTATCGAACGCAAGTTCACGATTGAAGGGGCTCGGGATCAGATTATTGCAGAAGTTGATGCTGTAAATGAGAACGCAAATTTGATAAAGCAACTTCACGATATGAGAGCCGAACTGACTGATTTATATTTTTATGCAAAGAAACATAACCTCTAAGGTTACAAAATGAACGAAGAAAAATTTTATTCACGATTTACAGAAAAAAAATCCTCTAAGGCCGAGGCAAAAAATAAACGCCGGGAATTTAACAAGGAACGGGATAAGTATTTTGACGAAAAACGGCGCGGTCTTGATAAGAAAAAAAAGATAGATTTTGACGGCCAGAAAAAAGTGCCGGTTGATGCAAAAATATTATCTTCTTTCAATTTTCTTGATGATTCAAAATTACCGGCAGACGCTGTAAAAGTTCTTGAAGGCTTTGATGCGATTGTTCACTCTGTTCGCCCTATGAACAGCAGACAGCTTTCTGCATTGCCAAAGGATATACGTGCACTTTCGCATCTTTTGACTGATGAGCGGGAAGAACGCCATGTACGCTATATGAATGCCACAGAACAGCTTTCTGCTTATCTTAATTATTTTACCTGGTGGAATCTTGTTCGGCTTACAAGAGTTTTTG
This sequence comes from uncultured Treponema sp., assembly GCA_946185185.1. Taxonomy (GTDB): domain Bacteria; phylum Spirochaetota; class Spirochaetia; order Treponematales; family Treponemataceae; genus Treponema_D. The sequence goes on from CAMHIV010000001.1 coordinate 40,734, forward strand.
CAAACCTTAAAAACGATGCCTTTGAATTGAATGACGGAGATGTTGTTCTTGATATTGGTTCTGGCCCGCTAACTGCAGTAATAGCTCTCTGGCTTTCCCGCCCTGAACTCCGTGAAAAAAAACTTACTGTTTATTGCGTTGATATTTCTCAGAGTACGATGGCGGTTGGCGAAGAGATTTATATGTCTGTTGCCGCAAAAGCTCGTCCAAAGTCTGAAAATGCAGAAGGCTTTTGGAAAATTATTCGAGTGAAGGGCGAAATCGGTACAGAAATCCGCAAAAAGGCAAACTTCATAATCACCGCAAATATGTTCAACGAGCTTTATCAGAAAGATAAAGAAGTACCTGAAAAAATTGCTGACAGACAGATTGCTAATCTTTTGCGTTATGCCGCCGACAAGTGTTCTGTTTTTATTGCAGAACCTGGTATGCCGGTTGCGGGACGATTTATCAGTCTTATGCGTGAACGTTTTTTAAGCAGGAATTTTTCGATTATGGCACCGTGTCCGCATCAAAAGGAATGTGCAATGAACGGACTTCATGCTCGTTACGGTGGCAGTGCAAAGTGGTGTAATTTTTCGTTTTCCACAGAAAATGCACCTGCCAAACTGTTGAAGCTTTCAGAATCTGCGGGGCTTCCAAAGGAAAGGGCTGTAATTAGTTTTGTTTGTGCAAAAAAACTTTCAGCTTCGGAAAAAAATGAAAAATCATCTGACTCGAAGGTTACTATAGTTTCTGATCCGATTTATTTACCTGGAAACCGGCAGGGCTTTTATTCATGTTCTGAAAATGGAATGCTTCTGGTTTTGAATCCGTATGGAAAGGATTTAAAATCAGGAGACACCCTTTCGCTCAGTCTTTTTACCGAGTTTTCAAAACTGGAAAAAGACCATAAATCGGGTGCCCCTGAACTTAAGATTTAGATTTATATTTCTAAAAACTATTCGCTTTTGAATATTTCTTCGATTTCTTTCTTGTAGATTTCTGAAAGACGGTATCGCATGATTTCCTGTTTTGCAGAAAGTTCTACACCAACTTCGAAAGGTTTTGTAATCAAAGCAAATTTATTGATTCGCTCGAACATTTTGAAGCCGGTTCTTGGATTAATGAGAGTTGTAATTTCGGAATCATATAACTTCTGGATTTCGTCCGATGCAAGCAAAGATTCGTAACTTTCGTACTGAATACCGTTTTCTGAAGCGTAGGATTTAATTTCTTCTTCATCAGCAAGAATAAGTGCACCAAGATAGCGCTGATCCTGACCTACAACAACTGCAGATTTGATGAAGCGTGATTCAGCAAGTTTTGATTCAATCGGTACAGGTTCAACATTTTCGCCACCGAGTAATACGATTGTATCCTTTTTGCGACCCTTGATAACGATTTCGTCGTGGATAGAAAGAAGACCTAAATCTCCTGTGTCGAACCAGCCGTCTACAGTCATTACTTTTGCAGTTAAATCCGGGCGTTTGTAATAACCCTTCATTACTGTTCCACCCTTAATCTGAATGGCGCCAAATTGACCGCGTTTTAATACATAGCCGTCTTCCGGGTCTACGATTCGGCATTTTACGCCGCGGATTGGTGAACCAACGTTACCGAATACTGGAGAAGCAATCGGGCGAACTGAAATAATAGGTGCTGTTTCTGTAAGTCCGTAACCTTCAACGATTTCAATACCGATGGCCCAGAAAAATTCGTCGAGATAGCGTGGATATGCACCGCCGCCTGCAACACCTGCGCGGAAATTTGTTCCAAGCATTGCGCGGATTTTTTTGAATACGATGATATTTCCCAAAAGTTTTAGCGGCCACAGCAATGCCCATGGAATAAGGAATGCAATCCACCAGGCTGCGGTGTAATATCTTGTAAAACTTACATCCTGATTGAACATTTTTCGGTGCATTCGGGAGTGAATAATTGCAACCTTTACAAAGAATGTGAACAGAGCGTATACGATTCCGCCTGTTTTGCGCATTTTTCTCTGGATTCCGTCGTAAACAGCTTCGAATACGCGTGGAACGGCAGGAAGTAATGCTGGATTAACTTTCTGTATATCTGCAAGAAGAATGCTTCCGATTGGTTTTGAATAACAAAGGGTTGCTGCCTGAATCAAAATTACATATTCAACTTCGCGTTCAAAAACATGCCATACAGGAAGAACAAGAACTGCTGTATCGCCCGGGTTGAGCATGATTCGTTCCGGAATTTCATCAAGCTGAGTAAGGAAGTTTCCGTGTGTAAGCTGAACGCCTTTTGGAGTTCCTGTTGTACCAGAAGTAAAAATGATACATGCAAGGTCATCCCATGAACCTTTTTCGAGTTCTTCTTCAACCACATTTTTATTTTCGATTCTGAACTGGCGGCCAAGCTTCATGAGGTCATCGAAAGTGTAAAGCACGATGTTGCTGTTCTTTGCTTCTTCCTGAACTTCTGGTGTAACTGGATCAAAAGAAATCAATGTAGTGATTGCAGGAAGCTTCGATTTTATTGAAAGTATTTTCTTTACTTGAGAAGAGTTTTCTGCAATTACAACTTTGCATTCTGTTATTGAAAGGATTGCTTCAAGGTCATTTGTTGTAGCATCACAGCCACGAGGAACGTCTACAGCACCAATTGCCATAATTCCCATATCAGCCTGAAGCCATTCTTTTCTGTTGTCTGCAATAAGACCGACAGGTTCGCCTCGTTTTACATTTATGCTCAAAAGTGCTGCACCAAAATTTAATGACAGGTCATAAAGTTCCCGGTAAGTAACAGGTTTAAATTCTCCCTTTTTGTTTTTGCCCAACTGTGCAGTAACTTCAGAATGTTCCGAAGCAACTTTTCGTAACATCTTTGGTACGGTCTGTTCCATAAAAAACTCCATTGTTTATAGGCAAAAATTATATTGGTAAACCATTCTAAAAGCAAGGTTTTAGAATGACACAAAACCTTGGATGTTATATATTTTGGGTATGACAGTAATTGAGAAATTCAGATCTGATGTTGAACGTTCGATAAAATTTAATCGTTCTGAAAATAATGGACGATATGATGCAGCAAAAGCCTGCGATTATATTCAGAATCTTTTTATCCGTAATTGTGTGATTTCTAGCAGTATTGCGCGGTCAATTATTTTTTACTGGCGCGACGAATATATTGATCATTCGGAAAATTTTGCAAATGAACCTAAATCAGAAAATATCGATAAATTGTGCGCATTCCTTTCTTTTTTGAATGGAGCGGACGAAGGCGAAGAAGTTCTTTCTGATGAAGATTTACAGGAATTGAACGAAGCGATTAACGACGAAGCAGAAACTATGCCGTTGGAACAGCTTCAGTCGTTGATGGGTAAACTGGTGGAACGCGGTGCTCTGTAATAATTTGTATGAATCCTGCAATCAGTGTGCCCGTAATTGTGGTGCTGACCGCTTGCATGGAAAGTGCGGTGTCTGTGGGGAAACTGACGAAGTCAGGGTTGCAGTTGCATGTCTTCACTTTGGGGAAGAACCTCTGATTACCGTGCATGGCGGAAGCGGAACAATTTTTATCACCGGCTGTACATTGAAATGTGCCTTCTGTCAGAATTATCAGATTTCGCAGGATGGTATGGGACGGGCTGTTTCCTGCGAAGAATTTGTGGAAATATGTCTGCGCCTTCAAGGCTCTGGAGCAGAAAATATAAACATAGTTACAGGAAGTCACGCTATCCCTCGGCTTAGCGAATACATTGCAGCTGCGCAGAAGGCTGGATGTTCGATTCCGTTCTGCTGGAATTCTTCCGCCTTTGAAAGTGTGGAAATGCTTGAGCTTTTAAAACCGTATGTAAAAATCTGGCTTCCTGATTTAAAAACACTGAACACAGAACTTTCCGCTTCCCTGTTTTCGGCAAAGGAATATCCGGGCGCAGCTACAAAGGCAATCCGATGGATGCTGGATAATTTTTCGTTGAATATCGAAGAAGTTCCTGCAGAAAAAGATTATGTTGATTCAAATGGCGAAAACTGGAAAAAGGGTGAAATTAAAGAAAAAATGACAGAAGGGGTGATTATCCGTCATCTTTTTATGCCGGGAAAATTTTCAGAAACTGCAGACGTTTTGGAATGGCTCAAGCAAAATGCCGACGGAAAAGCCTGCCTTTCGCTTATGAATCAGTATACTCCAGTACCTTTTTCTGAAGATGAACAGAAGCTTTTGCGGCGGAAAAAAGCCTTATCCGTTATAGAAAACCGACTCGTTAATAGTGAGGAAGACAGCGATTTGCAGGATTTGATAGAGGCCTATGATTTTGACTGGCTTTTTTATCAGGAACTCAGCGATGATACCAGTTGGCTTCCGGATTTTAATAGGCTTCAACCTTTTAGCAATAAGCTTGCAAAACCTGTATGGCATTGGGCAAAGGGCTTTATCGAATGATTTACCGGGATTTTTTTACCCGATGCGGCGTGATACCCCATTTCTTTCGGTAACATTTTATAAAGTATGAAAGGCTTTCAAAGCCGCATGCCGCAGAAACCTGGGAAACGTTCATATCTGTATTTCGCAATAGTTCCTGGGCCTTTTCCAGCCGGAATTCGTTGAGATAAGAGTTGAATGTAAAACCGAAAGTGTTCTTGAACGATTTCATAAAAAAACTTTCCGAATAATTACAGATTTCGGCGGCCTTTTTTATGGAAATTGCATCATGAAAATTAGCGTTCATAAATGAAAGAAGAGGTTTAAATCTTGATGAAGAATCTGTTTTTTTTGCCCCCGTTTGATTTTTCTTTGACATTTCATAAATCTGTTCAAAAATTATAAACATTCTGGCTTTTATAAAAATCATGTTGTCTTGATGGGGAATAGTCCATTTTTCTGTAAGTCGTTCAATTTGAGGACGGATGATTTTGCTTTCCGGCGTATCTGGAGTAAAAAAAACTGGCGGGCGCAGTTCCCCGTCTTCGATGGGCTGACAATATTTTTTGTAAAAAAGAGATTCCTGGTCGGATTCAAAAAGTGATGGTCTGAAAAGAATGTTGAAGTAGACCATTTTTTCATTGTCTTTCTGGCTTATTCCATGAATTGTGTCCGGCGGAATTAAGATTATATCGCCGTAACGACAATCGTAACTTTTTGTATCAACAAAAACAGTTCCATAACCAGAATTTATATAAATTATTTCGAACTCCCTGTGCCAGTGAAGTGGAAAGCTTTTAAAAGTTTCGGGGATAATTCCTACATAGACTGTGTAGGGAAAATCCAGACGTCCGTGTTGTTTTGTCTCTTTAAATGCAGTTTGCAGGTTGTATTTCATGTAAAAACCTCAAAATTAAGGTAATTATAATCTAAATAAGATAGTTTTGTTATACTTTTAAGCAGTTTTAAGCAAGAATTTGTAAAAAAACTATATTATTTTATTATCTGTAAGTACGGTATTAGTAAATCTTTAAGCAGAGTTAATAGCGCGAACACTCTGCGGTGGTAGCACCTGCCAAACAGTTCTCTCTCTCCGATCAATTCAGACTGTTTGGCAGCGTGTATACTGCTACCTTTTTTAATCTTGTTTTCTGATAAAAAAAATTCCCAAAATTTTGATTTCAGGCTTACAATAGGACTATGAATGTTGTGAGCCAAAAAAAAGTTATACTTGTTACAGGTGCCTCTTCTGGAATAGGACTTGATACCGCAATCCGCCTTTTGAAAAAAGGATGTGTTGTTTACGGGGGTGCCCGACGAACAGAGCTTCTTTCCAAACTGAAAGAATTTGGAGGCCACGCATTATTCTTAGATTTGAATGATGATGCTTCGATTGAAAATTGTGTTCAGAGTGTAATAAAGAATGAAGGAAAAATTGATATTCTCATAAACAATGCCGGTTATGGTCTTGGCGGTGCAATTGAAACGGTTTCGATTAAGGATGCAAAAGAGCAGTTTCAGGTGAATGTGTTCGGGCTTGCCCGCCTTTGTCAGCTTGTTATTCCGTATATGCGGGAACAGCATAGTGGCCGCATAATAAATATTTCTTCGATTGCGGGGCTTTTTTCAAGTCCATATCTCGGCTGGTATCATGCTTCAAAATATAGCGTAGAGGCTTTGAGCGATGCTCTACGGCTGGAAGTGGCTCAATTTGGAATTAAAGTGTCGATTATTGAACCAGGACTCACAGGAACGAACTGGGGAGTAATTGCCGCAAAAGGAATCCGGAAAAATTCGGAAAAAACTTTTTATGAACTTTCAGGGGGCAAGGTTGCTCATTTTTACGAGCACTTCTATGAAAACGGAAATAATATTACAAAGGCGAGCTCGATTTCAAAAAAAATAGAACATGCCTGTTTTGCGTCGCATCCGAAACTCAGATATCCTGTTGGTAAATTCTCAAAAATGTTTGTTTTGTTCAGCAGAATTTTTAATGATGTAACTTTGGATTTTTTCAAAAGGCTTATTTTCAGAATCAGGTAACTGCTTTCTGAAGTATAGAGAGGCATAAAGGAATTGAAGCTCAATTTTCTTGATAAAATTCAAAAAGGTCTCATAGAATTCCGTCACACTCGGGTAATTTCCATTGTTACGGTAATTTTTGCACTTTTGTATCACCTGACCTTCCTTTTTGTTTTTTACAAGCTGGGCGTAAAACCCATGTTCTTCTATAATTTTTTTAGTGTTACTCTTTTTGCCTGCCTTTCTATTGTTGTACCAAAAGCAAAGTCTTTTATAGTTCCCTATCTTTTGGCTTTTATAGAAGTTGTGCTTCATCAGATTCTTGCAGATTACTATTTGGGAGGAGAATCCAGTTTTCACTTCTTTATCTTGCTTGTTGGCCTGATTCCCATTGTAACGTTTGAAAAAAGTTACCGGCTTTCCGTTATATGCCAGATTTTGGGTTCAACAGGATTTATTATCATGGAATGTCTGGATACCCGCCTTATTCCAAAATATGAGATTCCCAAAAATGTCCTTATGGTAATCAAGTCTGTAAATATTTCGCTTACCATGCTGGTCATTTTGTGCATTCTGTTTATTTTTTCATTTTTCCTTCAGTTGATTCAGGAAGCTCTTGGTTCAAAGCTGGTTGAAAAAACAATTGTCGCCGAGCAGGAAACTGAAAAGCGACTTAACTTGCAGAATCATATTATTAATAGTCTTTCGAGTCTGGTTGAAAATCGTGATACAGATACTGGGGAACACATTCAGCGGACAAGTGCGTATGTAGAAATTATTGCCCGTAAGGCTTATAAATGCGGGGTTTATCCGGATGTGATAAATAAAGAATTTATAGACATAATGAAACGTGCTGCACCAATGCATGATATCGGAAAAATAGTTGTTCCTGACAGTGTGCTAAAAAAGCCAGGAAAGCTTACGCCAGAAGAATTTGAACAGATGAGGCAGCATACAATTCAAGGTGGAAGAATTATCAACGAAATAATTGGTGTTTCAGAAGATAAAGAATATATAACTATGGCTTCTGAGGTGGCAACATATCATCATGAACGCTGGGATGGAATGGGATATCCGTATAGGCTGCGGGGTACAGAAATTCCTGTGAGCGCAAGAATTATGGCAATTGCAGATGTTTTTGATGCTCTCGTTTCGCCTAGATGTTATAAAGAACCATTACCTCAAGAAACGGCATTTAAAATTATTCTAGAGGAAGCAGGAAGTCATTTTGATCCGATTCTTACACATTTATTCATAGAAGCCAAAGAGGAAGCGGAAAAAGTGCTTCACATTTATACAAAATAGATTTTTTTCAGTACAATCTCAGGTGATGGAAAATATTCAAATCAACGAAAATGAAGTTTTAGAAACGCTTAAGCAGAATGGATTTAAAATTATTCAGGATAAAAAACGTTTTTGCTTTGGAATAGATGCAATTCTCCTGGCAAATTATGCGGAAATCAGAAATAACGATAATGTGTATGATTTAGGAACTGGGAATGGAATAATTCCACTTTTGCTTGCAAAGTCGGCTCGCTTGAATTCCATTACTGGTCTTGAAATACAAACTGAATGCGCTCAAATGGCAGTACGCAGTGTTAAAATTAATTCTCTTGAAAATAAAATAAAAATCGTTAATGGCGATATTAAGAATGTTTCAAAACTGTTTCCCAAAGCAAAAGCAGATGCAGTTGTTTCTAATCCACCGTATATGATTAATCAGCATGGAAAACAGAATCCTGGGGATAGCAAGGCGATTGCGCGTCACGAAGTTTTATGCAGTCTGGACGATGTTGTTTCCGCTGCAGAATATTTGCTTAAGCCTCAGGGGCGATTTTTTATGATTCATCGACCGTTTCGGCTTGCAGAAATAATTGTGACTCTTTCAAAACATAATCTGGAAACAAAAAGAATCCGCCTGGTGCATCCGTTTGCGGATAAGGAACCAAATATGGTCTTGATCGAAGCCCGTAAATTTGCAAATTCCCGGGTGACCATAGAAAAACCTCTGGTTGTTTATGACACGCCGGGAAATTACACAGTTGAAGTTCAGAAGATACTGGAACAGCCTATCTGCTGAGTTTTCTGTACTGAACGCGTTTTGGAACAGAAGCGTCTTCGCCAAACTGTTCTTTCTTCCATTCTGCGTATTCAGACCAGTTTCCTTCAAAGAAACGAACTTCTGAATTGTTTTCGAATGCAAGAATGTGGGTACAGATGCGGTCCAGGAACCAGCGGTCGTGGCTTACAACCATTGCACAGCCGGCAAAGTCTTCAAGAGCTTCTTCAAGGGCGCGGACTGTCTGAACGTCAAGGTCGTTGGTAGGTTCGTCGAAAAGGAGAACGTTTCCGGCTTCCTTAAGCATCATACCAAGGTTAAGGCGGTTCTTTTCACCACCGGAAAGAACGCTTACCTTTTTGTTCTGATCGGCACCGCCAAAGTTGAACCATCCGCAGTATGCGTGGGCATTTACTTCGCGGACACCGCCTTCAAGAGGACGACCCTTTTCGTCAACGGCACCAAGCTTAATCATATCTGCACCGCCGCCCAAAGTTTCGTAAACGGTTTTATTTTCATCAAGACCGGTACGCATCTGGTCTACATAAACAAGTTTTACAGTTGAACCGATTTTAATTGTTCCGGCATCAGGCTTTTCTCCGCCTTCAAGACCAGCTGCATCTACGATGAGTTTGAACAATGTAGTTTTACCGGCTCCGTTAGGACCTACGATACCAACGATGGCACCAGCTGGAATGTGAAGGTCAAGTTTTTCAAACAAAAGCTTATCGCCAAAGGATTTAGAAACGCCTTCAAAGTCGATAACCTGGTTACCAAGTCGAGGACCGGCAGGAATAGAAATCTGCGTATCCTTAAGCTGCTGTTTTGCACCCTGGCTCATAAGTTCGTTGTAGCGGGTAATGTGTTCCTTGTGTTTTGCCTGACGGCCCTTTGCACCCATGTGAATCCATTCCAATTCCCGCTGGATTTCTTTCTGGCGGTTAGATTCAGACTTGTTTTCAAGGCGCATTCGTTCTGCCTTCTGTTCAAGCCAGCTGGAATAGTTACCCTTAAACGGATAGCCTTCGCCGCGGTCAAGTTCCAGAATCCAGCCGGCAACTTCATCAAGGAAGTAACGGTCATGAGTTACGGCAATTACTGTTCCCGGATAGTCGTGAAGGTGCTTTTCAAGCCATGCAACGGTTTCTGCATCAAGGTGGTTAGTAGGTTCGTCAAGGAGAAGAATGTCCGGTTTCTGGAGAAGAAGGCGGCACAAAGCAACACGGCGGCGTTCACCTCCGGAAAGTACGTCTACAACCTGATCTGCAGGTGGACAGCGGAGAGCGTCCATAGCAAGTTCAAGATTGTTATCAAGATTCCATGCATCTAAGGCGTCCAATTTCTCCTGAACCTCTCCCTGACGAGCACAAAGCTTATCGATATCTGCATCCGGGTCACCGAATGCTTCGTTGATTTTATCAAATTCTTCAAGAAGGTCTGTGATTTCTTTTACACCTTCTTTTACTGTTTCCATTACAGTTTTGCCAGGAGTAAGTTCCGGTTCCTGTTCAAGGTAGCCGATTGTGTATCCTGGAGCCAGGGTTGTTTCGCCGGCAAAGTCTTTGTCTTTTCCTGCAAGAATCTTAAAAAGTGAAGATTTTCCGGAACCGTTAGGTCCGATTACGCCGATTTTAGCGCCATAATAGTAAGAAATGCTTACGTCTTTTAATACAACTTTAGTTCCATATGCGCGGGTTACGCGATCCATAGTGTAGATGATTTTTTTGTCGTCGAATGTCTTTGCCATGAAAAATCCTTTAGTATGAGTATAGATGCGCTCGATAAATCTCGCGAGCCGGTTTCTTCGATGAAGTTAAGGCATATCATCGATTGGTTCAGCCATGATTAATAATAATTTAAAAAGCAGATGTTTTCTATAGGTGGATTTTTGGATTTGTTTTAGGGAAATTTCCGCAATTTAAAATAATGGTCGCAATTGTGAAAAATCTGCCAAAAAAAATGATGTATTGTTTCATAACTAAGACATATGCTGTTTTGGAAAAGAGTTGATGCCTTATTAAAACTAAGAAAAATTAGCAGAAAAGAATTAGCATTAGCCTGTGATTTTGATGTTTCAAACATAGGCAAGGGAATTGTAAACGAAAATGAACCAAAGGTTTCAACAGCATTCAAAATAGCCCGCTTTTTGGGTGTGCCATTGAAAGAACTGATTTGCGAAAAAGAGAATGCAGAAAACTTTGATTATTCAGTGTTTCAAAAATACGCAGATACGATTCGTTGTTTAGAAATGTTACCACCAGATGTGCGCGAACCAATTCTAGAAATGATAAAATCACAGTCAAGGGTAAAAGAATCTGAATGATGAGTTTATAATTATCCAGACTCGAAATTAAGATTAGATGCTATTTTGCAGTTGCGATTTTATTATTTTCTGTTATTGCGCTTGCGATTCTTGAATAAAATTATTGCATATGCGACAAATCTTAAGTAAAAATCGCAATAGTGATTCATTCTTTTTGCATGAAAAATAATGAATGTGATTTCTGGCAGCGTATTGACGATGAGTTGGAATACCGCGGAATTGACAGGAAAGTTTTTGCTCGCGACATAGGAATCAGCGTGAATACAATTGCTTCCGGGATAAGCAGACGCAGTAAACCCGATGTAGAAATTGCTCTGAAAAGTTCAAAGTATTTAAAAGTTTCACTGGATTATCTTCTTCATGGTTCAAAAGAACAGGATGAGTCACTTGAAGAACCAAAGGAATACCGGATAATGCATAGCCGGGAATTTATTTCTGTTTACCGCCAGTTGGAAATCATTCCGGAAATGACGCGGGAACCGATCATAAAAATGATAGGAGAAATTAGCAGTAAGTATGAAAAATCAAAATGATTTTTCTTGACATATTTTATTACTGTAAATAAACTAGAACTATGGATTTGAGAACTGTATTAACAACTGATACTGTAAACCTTCACTTGAAGGGAACAACAAAAGAAGAAATTATTGATGAGATGCTTGATATCCTCGTAAAAGCTGGAAAGGTTTCTGATAAAGCTGGAGCTCGCGAATGTGTGCTTGACCGTGAACGCAAAATGTCTACTGGTATGAAGCATGGAATCGCTATTCCGCACGGAAAGACTGATTCTGTAAGCGACTTGGTAGCCTGCATTGGTATTTCTGATAATCCGGTTGATTTTGATTCGTTGGATCAGGAACCTTGCCGAATTTTCATTATGACTTTGTCTCCAGTAAACAAGACAGGTCCACACCTTCAGTTCCTTGCTGAAGTAAGCTTGCTCTTCAAGAGTGCAGACAAGCGTCAGCAGATTTTGAGTACTCAGGACAAAGCTGAAGTAATCAAGATTCTTACTGAATAGAATTATTTATAAGATGAACGACCAAAAGACCTTTGTTTATCAAAGGTCTTTTTTTGTATACGAAAAAAGGATGAATTATGAAATTTGAACCATTATTTAAATCAGAAAATAATAAACTTGTGAATATTGAAAGCGGCGATATTTATTCAACAGGAAATTTGCACTGGGTTTACGGAGAAAACATTTCTGCTGCCTGTTTGCCGGATTCAAAGAAAAAGGTTGTTGCCGTTCTGATTAAATGGTCTGCAGTGGAGCTTGAGCCGGGTGCTTACAACGAAGAATTTCTTGCCACTTTGCGTGATTATCTAAAAACGCTTGAAAATAATGGTTTCTACGCATTTGTTGTTCCGGAAACAGTTCGTCCTTTGCCAGATGCAGATGCTGTTCAGTCTTATATTGATGCTATGGTTCATTGTGCGCGCCGAATTAAAGATTGTGTAAGTGTTGTTGGTTTTGCAATTCCTGCAGAATTACTGAAAAAAGATTCTGATTTGGGCGTGAATAGTTATGCTCAGTGGTTTATGAACGAAATGAATGTAAAGCATGCTCATTATGTTTACTTTGCAGATAAAGCTGTAATCGCGGAAAAAGCTCTTGAAGAAGCATTAAAAGAGTCTGTTTTGATAGAATATGCGAAATAACGTATTATTTGCGAAATATTCAAAATAATTCAAAAAAATACAAAAAATTCTTAAAAAATATCGAATTTTCTCTTGATTCAATTGTTTTCTTGTGGCATAGTAATGCGCGTAAGGGTGAGAACGAAACGTTAGGAGTTAAAAATGAACGAAACGGAAAATGTTTTCCGTAAATCATGTCGTAACTCGCTTGTATTTTGTACTCTGATTCTTGTAGTTACGCTTATTGTCGGTAATCTGTTGCCAGCAAAAGAAGATGTAAATTCTGTGCCTGTTGTAAAAGCTACAACTGAAACAGAAAGTGAAGTAATTGCTGATTTTAATATTCTTATCGAAGAAGCAGGTTTTTCATCGACAAAGGCTACAAATGGGGATTCTGGTCTTGCTCTTTACAGACAGCCTACTTCAAGAACTGCTGTTGAATGGTTTTATCTTCATGTAACTGGAAATCGCGAAACAGCAATGGCAATTTTGGAAGAAGCTGAAAAAAATGATATCCCTTTGTCATTAGCTTTTGCGTTGGCTTATACAGAAAGTCGATACGATGCAAACGCTGTGAATAAAAATAGAAATGCTTCGATTGACCGCGGACTTTTTCAGCTTAATAACCGATCTTTTCCGCAGTTGAAAGAATCAGATTTCTTTAATCCTGCAATTAGTGCTAAATACGGAATGAGCCACTTGCGATTCTGTATGAATGTTGCAGGAAATGAAGTTGCGGCTTTGGCTATGTACAATGCCGGAACAAATAAAGTGCGCGCAGATAATACGCCGCAGTCAACATTGAACTATGTTGGAAAAATCAAAGCTTACCAGGAAAAACTGGATCGGCTTTTTTCCGAAGAAGTTCTTTCGTACTACGACAATTCTGTTCGCCCGTCAAACGGAATCTCCGTTGCTTTCTTAGGCAACCGACGTTTCGAACGTTAATTTAGTCCTCCTTATTTTTAGGCCCGACCGTTTTCCCATTCTTTTACCGGTCGGGCTTTTTTTTGTTTTAAGCATGTTTATAAACTGTGAGAAAACTCACAAAAAACTAGAATTTCCCTTAAATTTGCATTAAATTCGTGTTTTGTGGAACAAATTTGTTCCATATAAAATTGTTACGGATGGCGGGAATTTTTATAATGTCTTCATTACCTGAACAAACAAGAAAGAGGCTTTTGCTGCTTCGGGATTTTCTTGAAACTTTTGAAAAGGCAAAGATTACTTCTAAGGAAATCAGTGAACTTCTGGGGTGCAAGGATACCCTGGTTCGATGGGATTTTCGTTTTTTGAATCTGGAACGGGGCGTAAAAAACGGCTACGAGGTTCAAAAGCTTCTGGAGAGTATTAAAAATGCTCTTCTGGTTCAGAGTGATGGGCAGTATAAAAAAATCTGCATTGTGGGGCTGGGACGTCTTGGGGCGGCTTTGCTTGATGATGAGATTTTTGAAAAAAGCGGCTTTAAGGTCTGCGCCGGTTTTGATTCAAGTTTGAACCGGGTTGAACTTTTGAGGTCCACTTTTGAACTGTATCCTGCCAGCAGAATTGAAACTGTTCTGCCCCAGGAAAAAATAGAATACGCTCTTCTGTGTTGTCCCGAAAGGGAGGCGGAAAAAATGGTTGGCCGCCTGGTAAATGCAGGAGTTAAGGGGATTGTAAATTACACCCGGGCTGTTCTAAAAGTTCCGCCTTCTGTAAAGGTGGAAAATGTTTCGCCGGTTCTGGCGTTACAGATGTGTGTGAGCCCGCTGGCGGGCTCTGATAAATAGCAGACCGTGAAGAAAATTGCGAAAGCAATTTTTAGGTCTACTTACCTGAAACGAGTTAGCGATGTGAAGGGGCGGTAGTCGACCGCAGGGAACGGTAGTTGAGCAGGCGAAGCCGTGTCGAAACTGTCGTGAACGAGGACGATGAGCGGATAGCGAACCCCGTAACGTAGCGCCCGCCGAAGGCGGGAACTCTGAAAATAAGAGAGAAAAAAATAATTTAAGGGGTTATAAATGTCTAGAGTATGGAATTTTAGTGCAGGACCAAGCTGCCTGCCGGAAGATGTTCTTAAAGAATGTGCTGCTGAAATGATGGAATACGGCACAACTGGTCAGTCTGTAATGGAAATGAGCCACCGTTCAAAGGCTTATGAACCAATTATTCAGGATGCTGAAGCAATGGTTCGCAAGTTGATGAAGGTTCCTGAAAACTACAAAATCCTGTTCGTTCAGGGAGGTGGTTCTACTCAGTTTGCAATGGTTGCACAGAACCTTGGTATCAAAAACAAGAAAGCTGCTTACATCGAAACTGGTGTTTGGGCAAAAAAAGCTGCTGCTGAAGCAAAAAAACTTGGCGTTGCTGTTGATGTAATTGCATCTAGCAAGGACAAGAACTATTCATATATCCCAAAAGTTGAAAAAATCGAAGGCGACTATGATTACGCTTACATCTGTTTTAACAACACAATCATGGGAACACACTACGAATATATCCCTGAAACAGGAAATATTCCTTTGGTAGCTGATATTTCTTCTTGTGTTTTGAGCGAAGAACTGGACGTTTCTAAGTTCGGTCTTCTTTTTGCAGGTGCTCAGAAGAACCTTGCTCCAGCAGGTGTTACTCTTGTTATCATCCGCGAAGATTTGATCTGCGAACCGGAAGCTTGTCTTCCTGGAACTCCAACAATGCTCTGCTACAAAACTCACGCAGACAATGATTCTATGTACAATACTCCTCCATGCTACACAATCTACGTTCTTGGAAAAGTTCTTCACTGGATTGAAAAGAACGGCGGTGCTGCTGGAATCAATAAGTTGAACGTAGCTAAGGCTGATTTGCTTTACAACTACCTTGACAACAACGAAGGAAACTTCTATCACGCAACAGCCGTTAAGGGAAGCCGCTCATTGATGAACGTTCCTTTCCTTACAAAATACTCTACAGCAGAAACTGCTGCAGCAGCTAAGAAAGACGAAGCTGATCGCACAGACGCTGAAAAAGCCGCTCTTGCAAAAGAAAAGGAAATCAACGACAAGTTCGTAAAAGAAGCAGCTGCAGCCGGCCTTGTAAACCTCAAAGGTCACCGCCTTGTAGGTGGTATGCGCGCTTCTATCTACAA
>CAMHIV010000002.1 GCA_946185185.1 uncultured Treponema sp.
AATCAAAACAGTGTCGGAAGAAACTTCTGTCTGCACATTTCCAGAAGCAACATCGTCCATGGTAATTTTTTTCTGAATCGCTGTAGTAAAAAAATATTTAATCGGAAAAGTTCCCCATTCACAGTGAAGAAATTTACTATCTGCGATTCTGGATACAGTCGATTCGTGAATTCCAACTATTTCTGCAAACTGTCGTTGTGTAAGGGGTTTTAAATTTCCCGGTCCCAATCTGAAAAAATCACTTTGGTGAGAAACAAGATGAGAACAGGCATTTATAATCACCTGGTTTCTAAAATTCAATGTATCTAAAAACGATTCGGCAGCCTGAAGCTGAGAACGCACAAACTGCTTTACTTCAGAATTTTTTAAATCTTTTTGCGCTTCATTTTTAAAATCCGGAGCAATTTGAACCACAGGAAGAATATCATTTGCAGGAAGAACCCGGAAATATGAATTTTCCCCGTCTGAAATAAAGCCCTTTTCTAAATCTTCATTTTCCAGGAAGCCATAATTATGCGTAACATAAACATCCGGGCGGACATAAACTGAATTTTCAGAACTGTATTCCCGGGCCGGATAAGGATTCAAAGATTTTATAAAATCAACTGCTTCTTGAACCTTTGCAAGAGTAACCTGATTTTTTTGAATTTCAAGTTCCCCTTCCGGGCGGAAAGCAAGTTTACTCTGCTCTTCAAGATAATCGAGAATTTTGTGACGAACTTTTTCGTAAACTGGAGGAGTAATAAAATCCAGATGCCCGTTCAAAATAAACAAAGCCAGGGAAGGTGAATCCGAACGAAGTCTTGCCTGCAGAAAAAGACTTTGACTTATATTTTCTACACAAATTCCAGGCGGATCAAAATGCTGAATTTTTGCAAGACACTTTTCAAGGAATTCTATTGTGTGCCGGGGATTATCGCGATCCAGGTAAATAGAAGGCGCAAAAACAAAAAAGCCGTTTGAATCAAGATTTTGAATCAGTTTTTGACAGAGTTCTATTTCATCTGTCGATGAAGAAGAAATATTCAGCTGCTCAAGGAGATGTTCCTGCAAAGTCTGCTTCGGGGCCGGCGCCGTTTCCAGCATGAGTTGAAAATCTCGGGAAGCCTGTTCACCGGAAGCGGAAGAAACGCCTGTATGCACGGTGGAAAGTTCATTTTTTCGACGCAAAGCCGAAGTTCCTTCTGAAAAAGAATCGGAAACAAGTTCAAGAGCCGGATTTTCTTCAACCGCACCAAGAATTTCATCCCGCAATTCGTTGGAATTCATCCCGATCAAATTGAGGGTCTGAATCTGCCGCTGAGAAAGGCGTTGTATCTGTATTTGAGTAGTCTTCTGAACCTGTCCTAAAGCAAGCTTCGGCATGGAAAACATTATAGCATGAAAGAAAGAAATTTTGTATTATGGAGTCATGAAAACTTTTAGCGAAATGGGTGTAAAAATCCCTGAAATTTTATTGCCAAAAAATCTTGATGTGTCTACCTGGTCTGTAGTTGCCTGCGATCAATACACACAGGACAGAGAATACTGGAAAAATGTTGAAAAAACAGCGGCCGGAAAGCCTAGCACATTGAATATAATTTTACCCGAAGTGTATCTGAACGATGCTGACAAAAGCATCAGAATCGAAAAAATCCGCGAAACAATGAAAAATTATATCGAAAGCGGAATTTTTGCAGATGCACAGGAAGAATTCATTTATGTTGAACGAAAAACCGCGTACGGCAGAGTTCGTCATGGTCTTGTATGCACAATCGACCTTGAAACTTATGAATGGAAGCCATTCAGCAAGGCTCTTATCCGCGCAACAGAAGCTACAATCGTAGAACGAATTCCTCCAAGAATGGAAATCCGAAAGGGCGCTCCTCTTGAAACACCGCACATCATGCTGCTTGTAAACGACCCGAACCATTCCCTTGTAGAAGGAACCGGCGAAAAAGTAAAATCACAGGCTCCTGTTTACAGCGGAAACCTTATGCAGAATTCCGGAAGCATCAGCGGATGGAAAGTTTGCGGCGAAGAAAATCTTGAATATGTTCGTTCAACACTGGAATCACTTGCAGAAAGCAACACCGCAGAAGACGGTTCAATCTTCCTTTTTGCAGTTGGAGACGGAAACCATTCTCTTGCAACAGCAAAAGCCGTTTGGGACGAATACAAAAAGGAACACCCGGAAGATACGGAAAGCAGAGTTCGCTATGCGCTTGTTGAAATCGTAAACATTTACGACACAGGACTTACATTCGAACCAATTCACCGCGTAATTTTTGACGTTGATGCAGAAAGGCTTATTGCAGACACAGCAGAAAAACTTAATGGAAAAACAGAAAACCTTGCATCTCCAGAAGAACTTGAAAAAGCAGTAAAAAACAGCAAGGCCGATTTTGGATTTGTATATCTGAAAGACGGAAAACAAGTTTACACTCTGCTTAAAACAGACATAACTGATCTGGCAGTAAGTCGTCTTCAGCCGGCACTGGATGAATTCCTTAAAGCCGAAAAAGCAAATGGAACAAAAGCAGAAATCGATTATATTCACGGGGCACAGGAAGTTTTCCGTTTGGGCGCAAAAGAAAATGCAACAGGAATTCTTTTGCCACCAGTTGCAAAAGACAGCTTCTTTGCAACGATCAACGGGCGCGGACCTCTTCCACGAAAAAGCTTCAGTATGGGAGAAGCAGACGAAAAACGCTTCTACCTTGAATGCCGAAAGTTATTCTAGAATTAATTTTCCTGGCAGCGAAAATATTTTAATCCGTCTGTCAGGGGAAGAGTTTTTTTGATTCGTTCGTAACATAAGCCGGAAATCGAAGAAAATGCAGAAGATGCTTTTTCTATTGGTTCCGGCTTTTGAATTATTATGCACTTTCTATTTCCACCGTCCAAAGCATTCTGGCGCACAACCGCTTCAAATGTAGTTCCGCTTCCTGCAAAAAAATCCATCACAAGGGAATCTTTCTTCATGTTTGCGATGCAGATAAAATGCTGCACAAGAGAAACAGGTTTTGGATTATCGAAACAATTTTTTTCGCCCAGAAGAGAATCCAGTTCCGACTGAGCCGCGCGGGTTGATTGGGTAAAATCAATTATATTTTTTGGAATAATCTGATTTTTTTCACCGTTGAATATTTTTCTGCGCGGCACATTTGAATAATCCGGCGCATCGCCCCAGTAAATTTTGTTTTCGCGGATAAGTTTTTCCATCTCACCTTTTTCAACAAGCCATTGTCGCTTCCAGCTTTTTCCGCTTGGAGAAACAATTTCATAAAAATTAGGATGATTTGGATTTGAGCGCTCTTCTGAAAAACTGATACTCCCGCTAAACCAGGCTCCCCGTTGATCACCGTCCGGATTTTTTGTAGCCCAGTCAGTAGTTTCAAAATCAACAAAAGGAAGAAGTTTTTTGCGATTTTTTGCGTAACACAAAGTCGACTGCTGCAGAGTCCGAGAATGAAAATCCTTTTTACCTTTCCCGTGAAGCCACATAAAATCGTTTATGAAATTTTCAGACCCAAAAATTGAATCGCACAAAAGCTTAAGGCGATAAACTTCTTCCTGACCGATGGCAATAAAAATGCACCCCGATTCGCAAAGAAATCGTTCTGCGAGTTCCAGCCGGCGTTTCATAAAACTGAGCCAGGAATCAACAGAAAAAGAATCGTTATATACAAAACTTTTTTTGCCGGTATTGTAAGGGGGATCAATGTAAATAAAATCAATTTTGTTTTCAAAATCCGGGAGAAGAAATTTTAAAGACGGATAATTATCACCTTCGATAAAAAAATGGGTCAGACTTGAATCTGTGCGAACTGACCTGGAAGGAACTTCACCAAAAGAATAACTCCTGACAAAATTATCCGAATCAGCCTTTTCTGCAACATCGTCCCACGAAATTGAAAAACCCATGCTATTATTTTATCAAAAATTCTGTTATTATAGAAGAATGAAAAAGAAAGCCCTTTTATACACTTCAAATTTTGAAAAGCTTGCAACTCTTGCCCAGACTCTTGTTCACGAAGGCTGGGAAATTATTTCTGCAGGAGCAACAGCAGATTTTCTGAAGGCGCAGAATATTGCAGTTACAATTGACCGTTCCCTGGAAGATCATTTTCTTCCGAATGAAAAGCTTGAAAATCTTCTTAGATTAATTGTTGGAACAGGGCGACAAATTCAGACAAGCCACACAAGGGCAGAATCTTTTATCAGTCTTGTCTGTGCAAATATAACACCGACTTTCCACAAACTAAACGATTTTCTTGAAAACGACAAATCTGATAACTGCATAGATTTAAACCTTATTTCGATAATTCGTTCGGCAGCAAAAAATTATAATAACGTTTTGATTCTGACCGATCCGGCAGATTACGACGAAGCTATTATTCAAATCAAAACAGAAAGCATAACGACAGACTTCCGCCTGAAGCTTGCGGGAAAGGCCTTAAACCTTACTTCCGCTTACGATGCAACCTGCGCCTGCTCTATTATGTATCAAAGAGGAGAAGAAAAGTATCCAAATTATTATATGATTCCATTTAAGCGCCTTGCACGGCTTCGCCACGGAATGAATGAACAGCAGACGGCATACATTTATTCTTTGAATGATCAGATAGGAGCTTTGAGCGGCTTAAAGAAAATTCAAGGAAAAGAACTTAACTTTAATATTCTGGAAAACTGTTTTGCAGTCTGGAAATGTATCAGTCTGTTCTTAAAGATTTTGAAAAACCCATTCACAGTAGAAAGTCTGGATGCAAATAATTATCCGTTCACAACTCAGTTTACACCGGCAGCTGGAAGTGTATTCACAATCGCAGTAAAAAATACAAATCCAATAGGAGCTGCTTTGGGTGGAAATCTTTTGGAATCCTTCAGAAAAACCTACGCCTGCGATCCAAGCTCATTAAATGGAGCAACCTTTGGCTGCAGTTCTGTTGTTGACCGGGAAGCCGCCGAGGAACTTATAAAAATCGATTTTAGGGCAATTATTGCACCAGATTTTTCGCGAGAAGCAAAAGAAATTCTTTCTCAGAAAAAAGAAATGCGCCTTGTAATTGCTTCTAAACCATTGAGTAATTACAACGAATTAAAATCAATCGACGGCGGACTTATAGTTCAGGAGCCTGACTGGATTCCATTTAAACACTGGCGGGTAGTTACACAAACTCGTCCAACACAAAAACAGGTTGATTCGATGGCCTTCGGTACCTTGCTTGCGATGATTGCAAAATCTGACGCAGCAATTATCTTGAACAATTTCGGAACAGTGGGAATTTCTGCGGGCAACACCAGCCGTTCAAAAGCAATCCGACACGCAATCTACGATGCACAAGAGTTCTTTCAAAATAATGTAAATTGTGAAGACAGAAGTGCCGAAATTCTTATCAGTGACTCTTTGCTGAATTTCGATGAAAGCACAAAGGCACTTGCAGATGCAGGTATAAAAGCCATTATTCAGACTGGTGGAGCTCCAAACGATGAAGAATTTATTCAGTTCTGCAACGAAAAGGGAATTTCCATGGTCTTTACGGACATACAGCATCTTGCAATCTAATTCTTAAAAAGGTAAGCATATGCTCTTTTATCTCGGCGGCTATTTGCAGCAATTTTTTGGTCCGGCAAGACTTTTGCAGTCATATACAGTGCTTATAACACTTGCTCTTTACAGCGGTTTTGCACTGATTTATTTTATTCTTCCAAAATTCTACGATTTTTTGCCACATGACAGGGGCAGAGAATTTACACTCACAGCCGAAGCTGCAAAAGGAAAGCCAACTGGAGCAGGTTCGATTTTTATAACTGTTTTTGCAATTCTAAGTTTTGTTTTTGTTCCTTTAAAAGCAACTCAAGCTTACATCGTTCTTTTAACATGGCTTACCATGCTTACAGGATTTCTTGACGACCGCAGCACCTCAAGCTGGGGAGAATACCGCAAGGCTTTACTCGATTTGATTCTTAGCATTGCAGCCTCACTTGTTCTTTACATTTCTGCAGGAAAACTTTCTGCAGACGGAAACGTGTATTTCTGGCTTCCGTTTATTTCACATCCGATACTAATTAATCCGGTTGTATATGTTTTGATTGGAATTGTAATTTTGTGGGCTTCTATCAATACCACAAACTGTACAGACGGCGTTGACGGTCTTAGCGGAACTTTGGTTCTTTTGGCTCTGATTACACTTGGAACAATTTTCTATTTTATTCTTGGACACAAAGATATTGCAGCATACCTTCTGGTTCCACACCTTTCTGATGGAGCAAGATGGGCTGTAATGACATTTACCCTTGCAGGAGTTTTAACCGGATACCTGTGGCATAACGCATACCCAAGTCACGTACTTATGGGAGATGCCGGAAGCCGCGCACTTGGATTTTTTATCGGCTGTGCTGTTCTGATTACCGGAAACCCGCTTTTGATTCTGGGAACATCTACCGTAATCTTCTTGAACGGAGGAATGGGTCTCTTAAAAGTAGCACTCCTTCGTTTCTTCAAAATAAAGATTTTCCCAAATGTTCGTTTCCCATTGCATGACCACATGAGAAAGAACCGCGGCTGGTCTCCGGCTCAGATTCTTCTAAAATTCATGATTCTGCAGCTTTTGATAACAGTTGCAATCGTAGGATTATTCTTTAAGGTACGATAGAACTCTAATTAAAGAGCGCTACCAGTGTTTTTGAGTCCTTCTGAATATTCTCGATAATACAATATTCGTTTGGCATGTGAGCACATTCATCCATTGTGCTCCAAACAACACAAGGATAACCTTCGCGACGAAGTTCTGCACCAACAGTTCCACCGCCGATTCCGATTGTACGGGCATCAAGTCCATGAACAGACTTAATTGCCTCAGAAAGTTTTTTTACAACCGGCGAATCTACTGGTGTTGCAGGACTTTCGCTCATCTGCAAAGTTTCATAGCATACTTCAACGCCGTATTTTTCTTCGATTTTTGCGCAACAAATTTCAACCTGTGAAAGAACCTGTTCCAGAGAATAACACGGAAGTATGCGGCAATCCATGCAGAAAGTATCTTCGCCCGGAATAATATTCACCCCTTCAACATTTGAAAAACGCATAGTCGGCTGGAATGTAGAATAATCCGGCTCAAAAAGAGAATCCTTTTTATTGAAAACATTTTGCAAATTATGAAGTTCAAGACTTAGCGCACAGGCTGCAAGGCAGGCATTTTTTCCCTGATCTGGTCTGGAACCATGACACTGCTTTCCTTTTACATGAACCTTAAGCCAGAGAATATTTTTTTCTGCAACTTCAATTGTTTCGCCTTTTGGATCCCCGCCATCAGGAATAAGATAAAGATCGTTCTTTTTGAATAAATCAGTATTCTTTAAAAGCCAGATTACGCCATATTTTGAGCCAACTTCTTCATCTGCCATAAAAAGCAGCTTTACTGTGTGAGCTGGTTTTACGCCATTTTTGATAAATGCCAGAGCCGCAAAAACTGCACTCACAAGTCCCTGCTGATTGTCTTCAACGCCGCGACCAAAAAGTTTTCCGTCTTTTTCAACAACTTTCCATGGATCTGTTTTCCAAAGTCCGAGGTCGCCAACAGGAACAACATCAAGATGAGCCATTACCCAAACAGAATGTTCATCACTTTCTCCTGGAATTGTAACTACGAGACTTGGGCGCTTTCCACTTTCTACGCGGCTGTCCGGAGCATCAAAACGAACAATCTGCTGTGAAGAAAAACCATTTTTTAAAAGCCAATCTGTAAGAGCGGCAGCCTTTTTATCCTCTCCCTGCCCTCCGTTTTCAGGAGCAAGAGCCGGGTGAGAAGTCAAAAGCGATTCAAGCTCAACCATTTTATCTTTGGAATTATCAATGAATTCAAACAATTTCTGCATATTGGACTCCAAATTAGACTGCAAGCCGGGATTTTATTTCTTTGCGACTGCAAGTTTATATACGTCGTAGGTTGTCTTAATGAGAGTTTCTACATCGCTGTATTTAGCAGTCCAGCCAAGAATTTCGTGAGCAAGCTTGCTTGTTGCAACAAGATTTGCAGGGTCTCCAGGACGGCGTTCAACATACTCTGCTTTGATTTCCTGACCTGTGATTCGGCGGGCAGCTTCTACCATTTCTGTTACAGAAGTTCCAGTTTCGCTTCCGAGATTAAGTTTGAGATTCTGTTTTTTTGTAGAAATGTATTCCAATGCCTTAACATGAGCATCGGCAAGGTCGTTTACATGAACATAGTCGCGGATACAAGTTCCATCCGGGGTGTCGTAATCGTTTCCGAAAATCTTCATTCCCGCACGCATTCCTACTGCAGTTTCCATGATAATTGGAAGAAGGTTTGCTGGATTCTGTTCAAGACCTGTGATTTTTCCGTCAACATCGTATCCGGCAGCATTAAAATATCGCAAAGCTGCAAAATGCAAACCTTTAAGCTGCGAATACCAGTTCATAAATTCTTCGATAGAAAGCTTTGTGTAGCCGTAATAATTTTCTGGATTTTTAGGATGTTCTTCATCAATTGGAAGATATTTTGGAGAACCAAAAATGGCAGCACTTGAACTGAATACCATGTTCAAACAATTGTGATTTACTGCCGAATTCAAAATATTCAAAGTGCCGGTAATATTGTTCACAGAATATTTTTCTGGCTTAAGCATAGATTCGCCGGCAGCCTTGAATGCTGCAAGATGAATAAATGCATCGAATCCTCGGCCAAATGCAGCATCCAAATCTGCAGGAATTAAAATATTTCCGTAAATAAAATCATTTTCTGGAAAAAGGTTTTGTCTAAGTCCGCTGGAAAGATTATCAAAAACTGTAACCTTATGACCATTTACCATAAGTTCCTTAACAACATGACTTCCAATATATCCGGCACCGCCGATTACTAATACTTTCATACAAATCTCCAAAAGAATTACCTTAAAGGCAAACTAACATACAAATAATAACATTTTATATGTCAGGTGTGAATACAGGTAACAGGTCGAATGCCGGATGTAAAAATAGCTTGAATTTATTTTCTGTTTGCTTCAATCCATTTTACTGCAAAATCAACAATGGCTCTCTGGCTCATACATTTTACAGTTGCATTTCCGATTTCAGTAACAGAAATTGGATTTGATTCTTCGAAAGCTGCTCCTATCTGTTCAAAATCTTCGCCGTCAACAACCAGAGTTTCATAAGTTACCCATTTGCGCTTTCCGTTTACCATCATTGCACTGCTTTCGTTCGCATAATGCTTACTCGGGTATTCAGCGCGGACATCGGCAAGGTGGATAGAAGTGTTTTTATCATAACCTGTTCCAAGAAGCAAAACTTTTCCATCGAGCTTGTACAATTTTGCCAAAGGAGAAGTTTCTCCAAAAATATCAGAAAGGTCGTGATCTTTTACAAGATATTCTGCATTTGGTCCCAAAGCTGCAAGAGAACGAGCCGGATGATCACTTCGAACAGCGCCCGGCCATTTTCGGAACATTTCGGCAACAGCACCCATGGTATTTGTTGGAGTAATATTTTTATCATAAGCAGGCCAGTTCTGGCGAATCAAATCCCACCATTCCTTTGGCTCTTCCCAATGAACGCCGGCAGTCGGATCAAGATTTTTCCAGGTCTGGGTAGGCATCATAATTGTTCCGGTTTCACCAACAGTTTCTAAAAGCGCTTCGATCACTATCTGAGGACCGCCACAAACAAAGCCAAAGCTCTTGAGTGATGTATGAACAATTACATTGTCTCCCTTTTTCAGGCCAATTTTTTCAAAGCCTGAAATCAAATCCTTTTTAAGAACAATTTTTCTTTCTGACATAATGTATCCCCCTTGTTTTATCAGGACGAATGCCGAGGTTTTATTGATACTCCATTAAAATTTGCTCCCAGTCGATAAACATTGTGTAAAATCGTGCACTAGTGCACTACATGCTGTTTGTGGCAAAGGAACTTATGTTCTGTCGCTCCGCGACACCCACAAACAGAATGTTTTTCCACAATGCTCCTCTCCTTCGCGCAAATTTTAAATGATCCTTCATAAACCTCGGCATTCAACTTATTTACTATATTGTAAAAATAATGTCTGTTTATTGAAAAATCTTTAAGAAAAATGGCATAATAACATAACAATAATGGCAGATTTAACGAATAAACAAACAGACTCAAAACAATATTCTTCTACTCTTCAAAAGCATCTTTACCGGGAATCGCTTCGGGAAAATAAGGCTCACGGAAAAAAAAGTTTTCCATTTGTGATGTATCACGGCAGAATTCCTGAATGGCTTGGCGGCTACCCCCTTCACTGGCACAACGAATTTGAAATCATCTTCATAACCTACGGGGAAGGAATAATCAATGTACAGGGGAAAAAATATTTTTGCACCAAAGACGACATTATTATTATACCACCGCAGCAAATCCATTCCATTGTCCAGGACGGGCAGAAAAAAATTGCCTACTACAATATTCTCTTTGACTTTTCATTCCTGGAAGAAAATCCGGATTCGTTTTGCAGCCGTACTTTTTTTGAAAGATTTTCGGAAAATACGATTTTAATCACCCCGCACATAAAAAAAGATTCTGAATTGAATGTAAAACTTCTGCCTTTAATCAACAGTCTCATTGAAATGTACGCAGAAAACTACGGAGACAATGCTCTTTTGATAAAAGCCCGTCTTTTTGAAATCATTCATCACTTGCAAAATCAAATTGTTTCCGTAACAAAAAATTCCAGTTACGCAAAAAAGCATTCCCGCCTGAAAAAAGTAATTTCATTTATTCAAGAAAATTTTTCGCGACCAATTTCCATAGAAGAAGCCGCAGAATTAATAAATCTTTCGCCAAATCGTTTTATGAAAATGTTTAAAGAGCAGACCGGGCTTCCTTTCATTCAATATGTAAACGATTACAGACTGGAGCTTGCGGCCGAATCAATTCTTCAGGGAACAAAAAGCATTACTCAAATCGCGTTTGAATGCGGCTTTGAAAGCACTTCCTATTTCATAAACCTGTTCCACAAAAAATTCGGCCTAGCTCCAGTTGCATATCGAAAATCAAAGCTGAATACTACGCAGTAAATCTGATTTTGTTAAACTTCTTCACTTTTCGTAAATTTCTGGATAATAATCGGGAAAATCACCAGAACAAAAAAGGTTGTGATAAAATATCCGATTAAATTACCCCAGTGGCCACCAAATGGTTTTACAAAAAGAGGATTTATAAAATATGCTTTCCATGAAAAACAAATACCCGTTCCAACAGCTGTCAAAATAGGTAGATTCTTGTGACCAACAGGAATTTCATAATGAATAAAATGCCGGTCGATAAAAAGTCCTGTCATAAGAGCCAGAAAACTGCCGCACACCTTAAAAAAGTCATTCTGCATTTTTACAGGATCTACAAGTAATTTTCCGTCGACATAATCCAGCGGATAAGATTTTAGCTGAACATAAATAATGGCAAAAACCACAAATAAGATTCCGCCCAAAGTCAGAATATCAGCAAGCTTTTCATTACCATCAGTAAGTTCAGAAATTTTTCCAACTGCAAAAACCGCGATGACAGAAATTAAAAAGCCGCAAATAACATCCTGCGGTGTATGAACTCCCAAAAAGTTTCGGGAAAAACCAACCAGCAAAATACAGATTACACACAAAATCGAAATCCATCTTTGCTTTTTATACTGCCAGAGAGCTGCTGTTCCAAGAATAGAAGAAGCTTTATTTGTATGGCCACTCGGAAAAGAATAACCGGTTGCGGCAGTCTTAGAATCCCCCGCCGGCTGAATTAAATCTGAACGAATCCACGGGCGGTAAGCACACACTGTAAGTTTTGTTATTGCATTTACAAGTTCGGAACCAAACATTGCTCCAATAAAACGTTTTCCCCATTCCTTACTGACAGCCCAATAAATTACAAATGGAAGAAAAATCAACACATCCACTGAGATTTTTGAAAATGCATTAAAAATCTCATCAAAAGCACCGCCAGTCATTTCACGCAGTTTCTGCAGTAAAAGCAAATACTGAATATCAGGCATCATATACTCTCTCCTTGATTAGTAAGTAATTGATAAAAAATTTATCACAGGTCTACAAGGACTGCAACTTAAATCAACTTTCCATTGTCGCCTTTCCATTTAAAATCTGTTATAATTTTTCTATGAGTACAAAAATTCCAAACAGATCAGAGGTTCCAGAAAGCGACAAATGGAACTTGTCTTCAATTTATAAATCAAACGATGAATGGGAAGCCGCATTAAAAGAACTCCCTGCACTTACAGAAAAAGTAGTTTCTTTCAAAGGAAAACTTTCCAGTTCAAGCAAAACACTTCTTGAAGCCCTAAAAGCACTAGAAGCGGCCGAACTCAAAATGGAAACCGTCTATCATTACGCATCTCTTCAGCACGAAGCCGATGAAGATGATTCCCTGGCTACTGACCGCGATGGCCGGGCAATGATGGCATACACAGAAATGCAGTCCGCACTCAGTTTTATGGATCCGGAACTACTTGCAATTCCGGAAGAAACTTTGCGTACCTGGATTTCGGAGCCGGAATACAAAGATTACAAAAAATATGTAGAAAAACTTCTGCACTTTAACAAATACACTTTGAGCGAAAAAGAAGAACGAATTCTTTCACTTCAGATGCAACCGGGACAAACACCTTCAAATGCATTCAGCGTTCTTGAAAATGTTGACTTGAACAAACAGTTCGGAACAGTCAATGTTGAAGGAGAAGAAAAGCCTCTTACACAGACAACCTTCACAACACTTTTGAAAAATCAGGACCGCAAAGTCCGTGAAACCGCCTACAAACAGTTCTACAAAAAATTCGAAGATTTCCAGAATGTAATTTCCGCCCTTTATGCAGGTTCGGTAAATCAGGACGTATTTTCAATGCGTGCCCGCGGATACGATTCTTCTCTCCACCACGCTCTGTACGGAAACAAAGTTCCGCTCAGCGTTTACCACAATCTGATTGACTGCGTGCACAAAAATCTTGGCACCCTGCACGAATATTACTCTCTACGCAAAAAAATCCTTGGTCTTTCAGAACTCCGCCACTACGACGTTTACGTTCCGCTGGTAAAATCAGTTGCAATGCACCACACCTACGAAGAATCCGTAGAAATCTGCCGAAATGCACTTGCCCCTTTGGGAAAAGAATACACCGACCGCCTTTGCAACGGCCTTTTAAATGGATGGGCAGACCGCTACGAAAATGTTGGAAAACGAAGCGGAGCCTTTTCTAGCGGCGCTTACATCGGCGACCCGTACATCCTCTTAAACTACGATGAAGACGACATTCGCGACGTATTCACAATGGCACACGAAGGCGGTCACTCAATGCACAGCTGGTATTCCGTGCACAACAATCCGTTCCTTTCGTATGACTACACAATTTTCGAAGCCGAAGTTGCATCAACCTTCAACGAAGAGCTGGTTTTTGAATATCTTTTGAAAAATGCAAAAACCGAAGACGAAAAGAAATACCTTCTTGCAATGCGTGCCGACGACATTCTAGCCACCCTGCACCGTCAGACAATGTTCGCAGAATTCGAACTCAAAACTCATGAATTTGTTGAAAACGGAACTCCATTAACCGCAGAGCTCTTGCGAAAAACCTACCGCGAACTTTTGGAGCTTTATTTTGGTCCGGAAATGCATTTTGAAGAAAACAGCGACATGGAAGGTCTTCGAATCCCTCACTTCTACACAGCCTTTTATGTTTACAAATATGCAACCGGAATTTCTGCCGCACTCGCACTTGCAAAACGCGTAACCACCGGCGGCGAAAAAGAGCGTAACGACTATTTTGAATTCCTTAAGTCAGGAGGCAGCCGCTACCCTATCGAAAGTCTGCGCGTGGCAGGCGTGGATATGGAAAGCACAGAACCAGTTCAGGCTGCTTGTGATACTTTCAAAGAAATCGTAGAACAGCTTAAGAAAATGTTCTAAAAATTTATTCTGGATTTGGGCGCAAATGCATTTGCAACGGCACTTCCGCAGCCCGCCAACGCTCGGTCTTTGTTCGTCGCAAAGCTCCGCCCAAATCCTTGCCTTCGGCAACTGCTCCAGCACCGCGCAGCATCATTGAGTGGACCCAGAGCCTGTCGAAGGGCTTGTCGAAGGGCTTGTCGAAGGGCTTGTCGAAATAACGTCCTTCGGTGGTTTCGAGAGCCTCAACCACCGACAGTATCGCAGCATTATTTTCAGAGTTAAAGTTCTATTCCTTTTTCAAGTTCTTCAATTCCAACAGTCTTTTTAGAACCATTCGGAAGTTCAATTGTAAGTTTTGCAGGAATAAAATCGGCCTTTTCATTTACACTGGCTTTAAGATTTCTACCTTTCAAAACAAAGTGAACTTCACCAAATTCTCCGTTCTTGTATTTTTCTGTTACACCGTCATCGTTATAGAGCACGAATGAAGATTCTTTTCCACTTTCAGACGGGAACACAAGAACAGAAAGTTCATCATTTTTCTGTTCAGGAATAATTGCACCTTCCTTTACATAAACAGGAATCTTTTCAAGACTTGTTTTTACGGTAATTTCTTTTCCGTTTCCGGCATTTACTTTTTCATGAGTAAAGAAGTCGTACCAGATTCCTTTTGGCAGATACAAGGTTCGTTCTGTTGTTGCACTTGCCTCTTTTGTAACCGGCGCTACAAGAATGCTGTCACCAAACATATACTGACTTTCAATATAATTTACAGGTGTAGATTCATCTTCATAGAACATAGGGCGCATCATTGGAATTCCGCTCATAGTCTGTCGCGCAGTTGAATAAATGTACGGCAAAAGTCGTGTACGAATACGAATAAAGTTTGTAACAATTTCCCGCTCTTTATCCGGGAATGCATAAGGTTCGCGAGAACCTGTTCCATGTGCACGATGAATAGGAGTAAATGCGCCGAACTGCTGCCAGCGCACATAAAGTTCTGCCGGCGAAACATTCTGCACAAAGCCTCCGACATCACTTCCCCAATAAGGAAGTCCGCTAAGACCGGCATTAATTCCATAAGCAATCTGATTTCCAAGTGCAGGCCATGAAACACTAACGTCGCCAGACCAAACAGAGACATTAAATTTTCCACTTCCGGTTCCGGCAGAACGGCTCATAATAAAAAGTCTGTGCTCAGGCTTAATCTTGTGAACACCTTCAAAAAGCGCCTTAGACCAGTAAAAATTGTAATAGTTATGGAAATCCTGTTCAGCATACTTTCCGTATTTCAAATCTTCAGGAACTTTTTCCGGTTCTCCCAAATCAGTCCAGAAACCTTCGATTCCGGAATCAAGCATTAATGAATATTTTTTACCCATGAAATCACTTGCTTTTTTTCCAAGCGGATTAAAAATTCCGGAAAGCTTATCATCAAGACACCACCAGTCGTGCCAGAGTTTAATTTTTCCTTTTGAATCCTTACACAAAAGGCCGGCAGATTTTAATTCACTAAAATTCGCACATTGATCTGTAAAAAATGGTTCAGTAATTGTAATAAGTTTGATTCCGTCCTGTTCAAGGCGCTCATCCATTTTTTTGTAATCAGCAAAAGAATCACTAGTCCAGTAAATGTCTCCCATTTTTTTAAACCAGTACAAATCCAAAACAACAGCAGAAAGCGGAATATCGTGTTTCTTAAAATCATCTGCCAGGTCAATAACTTCCTGAGCAGATTTATATCCGTATTTTGACTGAATATAACCGTAAGCCCAGCGCGGCATCATGCAGGAAGTTTCAGTTTCTGCGTAAAACTTCTGCACCCCTTCCATTGGATTTGAATCCTGGCGGACATAATTTTCAATTCGGAAATACTCGCTTCTATAAACCTGAGCATCTTCCCCATCCTGAAAATAAATTTTATCCCGGCCGTTAGCGTTATAAAAAACACTTGTTCCTTCATTTGTCACATAAAATGGAATAAAAACGTATGCATGGTCGCCATATTTTGATTCATTATAAATTGTAAACGACTGATTACGAAGACTAACCTTGCGGCTTGCTTCGCCGAATCCATAAAATTCTGTTGCTGTATTCCAGGTACGGATTTCGCGAAGAAGCTTTTTGTCTTCACGGAATGTTGAAGAATAAATCTGCTTTCCATTATATGAAAGTTCATATCCGTTTGCATTTACGACAATCGAGTAGCCGTTCCAGTCGTATGCGCCGGAATCATTTTTTACAAAATCAGAATCCGCCGCCTTGCGCTTAAGTTCAAATTCTTTTGCCGGAGCCTTAGCCCTTCCGCCGGTTCCCAAAGATTCAAACCGAACCGAACCGTCTTCACAGCCTTCAAAAATCAGCGTAACGCCATTTTCCAAAGCCAGTTTAGTTAAAGCAGAAATATTTGCCGAAGCCAGGCAAAACAAAAATCCTAAAAATATAATTTTTCTAAAAATAGTTTTTACTTTCATAGCATGTATTCTAGCATAATTTCTAACAAAGTCCAGTATTTTAGTAGTACTTTTTGTACTACCTAGTGTTAAAACTCGACATTTTCTATCGAAATCGCATAAAATACAAATATCTTATTACCCATATTTTCGAGTTAGAAGATTCTTCATCAAAATTGGCTACCAGTCGCAAAACGATGATGTAAAAACGTGCACTAGCGCACTACATGCTGATTGTTGTAAAGTAACTATTTATAATTCTTAATAACTCGAAATTACGTCTACTAGATTTATTATCGAGGCCAAAATATGTATTACGGAAATATAAAAAGATTTGATGTAGCCGACGGAGAAGGTGTTCGGGTTTCACTGTTTGTTTCCGGATGCAGAAACTGTTGTCCAGGATGCTTTCAGCCGGAAACCTGGAAATTTGACTTTGGAAAAGAATTTACCAAAGATACCGAAGAAGAAATCATAGAAGCCTTAAAACCCCGCCACATTCAGGGATTAAGTGTTTTGGGTGGCGAACCATTTGAAGAAGAAAACCAGGCCGTCCTTGCCCCCTTTTTGGAAAAAATCAAAGCAACCTTCCCTAAAAAAGATATCTGGTGCTGGACAGGCTATGTTCTAGACCGCGACTTACAGGAAGGCGGAAGAAAACACACCGAATACACAGACAGAATTCTAAAATGCCTTGATGTCCTTGTGGATGGCCCTTTTGTCCTCGCCAAACGAAACCTCATGCTGAAATTCCGAGGCAGTGAAAATCAGCGGCTTCTGCGATTAAAAGACGGTGTTGTTGTTGCGGTGGAATAAAAGAGAGAACCTCTTTAATTCAGCTATACTTCACTCGTGCGAAGTATTCACATTTTTTAAACAAAAAAAAATATTAAAGATTCCCCTTTTTCCTTCCGATACTTGTAGTAAGAAGTTAGTTTTTTTATGGAGAATTTTATGAAAAAAGGTGAATTTTATAGTTTGATGAAGAAAGTTCCTAAAGCAGAAATTCATCTTCATATAGAAGCTGTTCCTACGATTGAGTCAATTAAAGCACTTTATAAAAAATCAAATGGAAAAGAAATGTCTGATGAAGAAATCACAAAGCTTTTTACATATGACGATTTGAATGGATTTATTCAGGCGTTCCTTCAGGTTCAGGCTTTGTATACTTCGGTAGAAGACTTTGACTATATTTTTAATGACCTTGCAACTTATTTGAACGACAACGGAATTGTTTATGCAGAAGCTTTCTTTGCACCAACTTCATTCCTTAAACATGGATTCAAATATGAAGACATGGTTCGCATTTTTGACCGCAAAATTGCAGAAATCAAAGAAAAATACGGAATCACAGTAAAACTTCTCATGGACGTTAGCCGCACATTTGGCTTGGAAAACGCCATGAATAACTACAACCTTTTGAAACAGTTCCCAAGTGAAAATATCATCGGAATCGGACTTGGCGGAGCAGAAAGCAAAGGCCCAGCGAAAGATTATGGTCCGGTTTATGACCTTGCAGTAAAAGATGGATACAAGGTAGTAGCTCATGCCGGAGAAGATGTAGGACCAGAATCAATTTGGGATGCATTGAATTATTGCCATGTTTCCCGCGTAGGCCACTGTATCAGTGCAATTCAGGATGAAAAACTCATGCAGAAGCTCAAGGACGACAGCATTGTTCTTGAAGTTTGCCCTACAAGTAATGTATTTACAAAGAAATTTGTAAAATCAATCAAAGAACACCCTATTACAGAATTTTTCAAAAAAGGACTCTTTGTAACAGTTAACACAGATGACCCAGTATTCTTCAAAGTTTCACTTATCGACGAATACTGGAAGCTTCACCACGAAGCCGGCTGGACAATGGACGAAATCAAAGCCCTGGTAAAGAACGGTTTCAACGCACTTTTTGCAAGTGATGAAGTAAAGGCCGATTGGTGTGCAAAGGTTGACGCTGCATTCTAATGACCAACATCGAAAAATATTACAATAAGTTCAACGAAGATCACAGATTGACTACACGACATGGCATTGTTGAAATGTCGTGCACAATGCATCACATCGAAAAACTGATTAACGGGCGTACCGGGCTTGAAATAGCAGATATTGGCTGCGGAACCGGTCGTTATTCAATCGAACTATGCCACAAAGGACACAATTTAACTGCAGTTGAATTAGTAAAACGCAATCTGGAAGTTCTGCGTTCAAAGCACGAAAAAATTAAAACCTGGCAGGGAAATGCTCTGGATCTTCACTTTCTTGAAGAAAATCGATTCGACATTACTCTATGTTTTGGACCGATGTATCACCTTCACACAGAAGAAGAACGGCTTTGCGTTTTGGAACAGCTTAAAAGAATCACAAAACCCGGCGGAATAATTTTCATTGCCTACATAATGAATGAAAATGCCATTATCCGTTACTGTTTCGGCGAAAACAAAATCAACGAATGCATCAAAAACGGCTGGCTCACAGAAGATTTTCACACAATTACTCAGCCAGAAGATTTATACAGCTATGTCCGCCTTGAAGACATAAACGCCATTCAGCAAAAAAGTGGCCTTTCCCGCATAAAAATCTTCAACCAGGAAGGCGCCGCCGACTACATGCGCCGCGAATTAAATGCCATGGACGAAGAAACATTCCGCCACTTCATAGACTACACCATCGCCATCAGCGAACGCCCCGAACTCCTGGGCGCCGGCACCCATATCGTCGATGTACTGCAAAGATAGTTTGAATGCCGAGGTTTGGAAGAGTCATTAAAATTGGCGCGAAGGAGCATTGAGTGGAACGGGAACAATCTGTTTGTTGCTGTCGCGAAGCGACAGTTTATAGTTACTTTACAACAAGCAGCTTGTAGCGCGATATCGCGCGGTCCCGGAACGCTCAAGGCGACTGAGAGCCAATTTTACTGGTGTTTAAGTAAAACTCGGCTCCAAATTATCTGAGATACACCATTAACAGCATAATATCGCTATTTCTTATTCCGCTGATTCGTTCGGCCTGACCTAGGGTCAGCGGGCGAACCTTTTCAAGTTTATTGCGGCTTTCTGCACTCAAAGCTGGGATTGCACCGTAATCAAAATCCAGAGGAATTTTTACATTTTCCATTTTGTGCATTTTTTCAACGCGCTTATCCTGTTTTTCAATGTAATACTTATACTTGAACTGGATTTTAGCTTCTTCCCAAATCTTTTCCGGATAACCAGGATTTTCCATGAGAGGCTTTTTTAATAACTGAGCAACAATTTCATCAAGTTCGGCATATTTTGCATTAACGGCATCAAGCTGAGCCTGAGTTTTTAAACCAGCCCGGAACGCATATTTTGTAAGCCGCTGATCAGCAGTATCATGGCGAAGTTTTAAGCGATATTCAGCACGCGCCGTAAACATACGATACGGTTCCTTAGTTCCAAGAGTTACCAGATCATCAATCAAAACACCGATATATGCTTCATCGCGGCCAAGAATCATAGGTTCCCAGACCGGAATCTTTCTGAAGTTTTCAAATCCGGATTTTTTCTGACTCTGCTCTTCAATATCGTTCAGTCTTTTGTTAATTCCCGCGCTGATTTCATAAAAACGTTTTTCTTCAGCAGCATTCATAACCGCTTTTGGGCAGAATGCGCCCGGTTCCTGACTTGCAGCAACTCCATTTAAATCATTTGGAAGAACGCACAACGGTCCGCAGAATTCTTTGTGAGCACGCGCATACAGACCGGCATTGATTCCGGCAACAAGCCCCTGTCCGGCAGCTTCCTCGTATCCCGAAGTTCCATTTATCTGGCCGGCATCAAAAAGACCTGCAACGCGTTTTGTTTCAAGACTTGGATACAACTGGGTCGGTTCAACATAATCATATTCAACTGCATAACCCGGTCTGCTCTGAACAGCGTTTTCAAATCCAGGCATTGTACGCATAAACGCATCCTGTATACATTCCGGAAGACTTGAAGAAAAACCGTTCATGTACATTTCGTCTGTTTCAAGTCCTTCTGGTTCAACAAAAATCTGGTGGCGTTCACGTTCTGCAAAACGCATAACCTTATCTTCAATAGAAGGACAATAACGCGGACCAATTCCACTGATTTTTCCGCTGTACAACGGCGAACGGCCGATATTTTCACGGATAATTTTATGAGTTTCAGGATTTGTGTATACAACGTGACAGGGAACCATTGGCCGCTCAACTTTTTCAGTTTCAAAGCTGAACGGAATTACTTCGTCGTCACCATTATTCAATTCCAATTTAGAAAAATCGATTGTTGATTTCAAAATTCTTGGAGGAGTTCCAGTCTTCAATCTTCCTGTTGTAAATCCCAGTTTATGAAGACTTGCCGTAAGACCATAAGCTGCTGGTTCACCGATTCGTCCACAAGGCGCATCGTATTCGCCGATAAAAATTCGTCCACCCAAAAAAGTCCCTGTTGTAAGAACAACTGCCCGGCATGGAATAACGCGGCCTCGTTCTGTAACAATGCCAGTAATTTTATGGCGCATTGTTGCAACAGATTCACTTCTGTGTTCACCCGGAATTGAGCCCTTTTCTGCCGAACTATCGGAATCTGGAGGAAGCGGTGTATCACTTTCTGTGGTAAGTATATCAATTACCACATCCATTAAAGTTACTAGATTTTCTGTTGTTTCAAGAGTTTTGCGAGCCAGCTGAGAATAAGTAATTTTATCAGCCTGGCTTCTAGGAGCCTGAACTGCAGGTCCTCGGCTTTTATTCAACATTCTGAACTGAATCATAGATTTGTCTATGAGCTTAGCCATTTCTCCGCCAAGAGCATCAATTTCGCGAACAATATTACCCTTTGCAATACCTCCGATTGAAGGATTACAACTCATTCGTCCAATTGCATCCGGTGTCTGAGTAACAACGATTGTTTTTAATCCCATGCGTGCACAAGAAAGCGCCGCTTCTACACCTGCGTGACCTGCTCCTACAACAGCCACATCATAGAAATCATAAAATCCAGCCATAGTGTAATGATTATAGTGAGTTTTACTTAGTTAATAAATATAAGGTCCGCATAAAAAATAAGGCTTCCAAAAGAAGACTATGCGGAGGTTGAGCATGTCGAAACCTCCTCAATTAGCGCAAAAATCTCATTTCGACAAGCTCAATGAGCGCAAACGCTTAACTTCCCAGACAGCCATCTATTTCTATTCATTTCCTAAAGATGCAGAACTCGTTCTTTTATCTCCTGAGTTCGTCCCTGGTTCCAGAACTGTGTACCAATGTAACCACAGGTTCGGCGGGCAACGTTCATCTTTGTCTGGTCTCGGTTACCACACTGAGGACATTCCCAGATAAGTTTTCCGTCTTCGTCATTAATTACCTGGATTTCTCCTGTGTAGCCGCAAACCTGACAGCAGTCCGATTTTGTATTAAGCTCAGCATACATAATGTTTTCATAAATATGCTTAAGAAGAGCCATAACAGCAGGAATGTTGTTTTCCATATTTGGAACTTCAACATAACTGATTGCTCCTCCCGGACTAAGTTCCTGGAACTGACTTTCGAAAGTAAGCTTGCTGAATGCATCGATATCTTCTGTAACATGAACATGATAACTGTTTGTAATATAGTTCTTATCTGTTACGCCAGGAATATCGCCAAAACGCTGCTTCAAGCATTTTGCAAACTTGTATGTTGTACTTTCAAGTGGAGTTCCGTACAAGCTGAAGTCGATATTATGTTCTGCGCGCCACTTCTTACATGCTTCGTTCATGTGACGCATTATTTCAAGTGCGAATGGAGTTACTTCTGGATCTGTGTGAGGTTTTCCTGTCATATAGCGGACACACTCGCAAAGTCCAGCGTATCCCAACGAAATAGTTGAATATCCATTGAACAAAAGCTTGTCGATTGTTTCACCTTTTGCAAGGCGGGCAAGCGCACCGTTCTGCCACAAAATTGGAGCAACATCACTAGGAGTTCCCAAAAGCCGCTTATGGCGCAAAAGAAGTGCACGATGACAAAGTTCAAGGCGTTCATCAAAAATCTTCCAGAACTTTTCTTTATCGCGTCCGCTGGAACATGCAACATCAACAAGGTTGATTGTAACAACCCCCTGATTAAAGCGTCCGTAGAACTTTGGCTTACCGGTTTCATCGCGGTAAACAGTAAGGAAGGAACGACATCCCATACAGGTATAGCAGTTTCCTTCTTTGAGTTCGAACATTTTCTTTTCAGAAATATAATCCGGAACAAGTCGCTTTGCAGTACACTTTGCAGCAAGTTCTGTAAGATAGTAATATTTTGTTCCTTCTTCAATGTTATCTGGTTCAAGAACATAAATAAGCTTAGGGAATGCAGGAGTTACCCAATATCCTTTTTCGTTTCGAACACCCTTTGTGCGCTGTTTAAGAACTTCTTCGATAATAAGCGCAAGATCAGCTTTTTCCTGTTCATTCTTTGCTTCATTCAAATACATGAAAACTGTAACGAACGGACTCTGACCATTTGTTGTCATCAAAGTTACAACCTGATACTGAATAGTCTGAACACCGCGTGTAATTTCGTCTGCAAGGCGGCGTTCTACGATTTTGTCGAACTGCTCTTTTGTAAATTGAACTCCAGTTTCTTCGATTGTCTGATTTAATTCTTTTATGAGCTTTTTGCGGCTTACATCAACAAATGGAGCCAGGTGTGTAAGAGAAATAGACTGGCCACCGTACTGACTTGAAGCAACCTGTGCAATAATCTGGGTTGCGATATTACAAGCTGTAGAGAACGAGTGTGGAGTATCGATTTTTGTTCCGCTGATTACAGTGCCGTTCTGGAGCATGTCTTCGAGGTTTACAAGGTCGCAGTTGTGCATGTGCTGAGCAAAATAATCCGCATCGTGGAAGTGAATGATTCCTTCGTTGTGGGCTTGAACGATGTCTTCGTCCAAAAGAAAGCGTTTTGTAATATCCTTAGATACTTCACCAGCCATGTAGTCTCGCTGAACAGAAACTACAGTAGAGTTTTTATTAGAGTTTTCCTGTTTAACTTCTTCGTTTGTACATTCAAGAAGAGAAAGAATCTGCTGGTCAGTAGAATTCTGCTTACGCATAAGGGCATGGCGATATCGGTAAGTGATATAAAGTTTTGCAATATCAAACGCACCGATTTTCATAAGTTCAGTTTCTACCAGATCCTGAATTGCTTCTACGTTCATCTGAACTTTGCTTGCCTGGCAAGTTTCTGTAACTTTTGATGCAACAGCTTTGATGTATTCTTCCGAAAGACGTTCATTTTCTGGAACTGCATTGTTTGCTTTAGTAATAGCTGTTTCAATTTTTCGAATGTCAAAAATAGCTTCTTCGCCATTGCGTTTGATAATTTTCACTTTTCCCACCTTTATTTTTATTTATATACTAATAGTGTACTTTTTATATTTACATAAAAAACAGACACTAAATATAGTGTCTGCATGTTTAGAAGTTTACTATCGATGAAAGATTTTTTCAATATAAAAATGGCCAAAAAACGAAAATAAAAAAAAGTTTTTTGTTTGACAAAATCTAAAAATAGTGCTTAGAAATTTTAAGCCTGCACAATTTCCTTTGCACGAGCCATTGCAGCATCGATATTGTCAAAAATATTTTCACGACCAATTTTATCTGCCATTCCGGTTTTTTCACAGAGCATATATGGCTGAGTATGAATTCCGGAAAGAACAATTTTTACGCCCTTTCTATCACAGGCAGCCTTACACTGATCCAATGCCTGGAGTCCACCGGCATCAAGATAAATTGTGTTTCGCATACGGATTACAAGGACCTTGAATTCAGCACCAGCACGTTCAACAGCAAGTTCAAATTTTCGAACAGTACCAAAGAACAAAGGTCCATCAATTTCATAAACAAGGACACCAGTAGGAACATCCAAAGTTTCTTCCTGACCGTCGCCTGTAATTCCGGAAACAATTGTACCGCGGCTTTCCTGAACCTCTGAAACATCGATCATCTTCTTAATGAAAAGGAAGGCTGCAAAAATAAGACCAATTCCAATTGCATAAGTCAAATCAACAAATACTGTGATAAGGAATGTTACAGAAAGAACTGTGATATCAGATTTCTGACCTTTAAGAAGCTTGCGGATTGCAGGAATTCCAGCCATGTTCCAGGCAACACTCATAAGAACAGCAGCAAGCGCAGCCATTGGAATGTATTCAACATACTTTCCAAAAAGCATCATGATAAGAAGAAGAACAATTGCATGAACGATGCCGGCAACAGGAGTGCGTCCACCGTTATTGATGTTAGTTGCTGTTCGCGCAATTGCACCAGTTGCTGGAAGTCCGCCAAACAACGGACTGCAGATATTTGCAATTCCCTGTCCGATTAATTCGTTGTTCGAATCGTGTTTTGTACCAATCATACCGTCGGCAACAACTGCAGACAAAAGAGATTCAATTGCAGCAAGAACGGCGATTGAAACTGCTGTCGGGAATACGGTTGAAATTGTATCCAGGCTGAAGTTTGGCAAAGTTGGCTTTGGAAGACCATTAGGAATTGAATAACGATCCTTGATGATGTCTGTGTGCCAAGCAGGATTATCGCCAGCAATATTTGAAACGATAATATTTACGACAGTTGCAAGAATAATAACAATGAGCGAACCAGGAATCTTTTTTGTAACGCGTGGCCACAAGAAAATGATTACAAGGCAAACTACAGCCATAGCAAGAGAGTAAAAATTAATTGAAGAAAGTGAGTTTGCATAAACCGAAATCTTTCCTGCAAAAGTTCCAGGCATTTTTGAATATTCAGTACCCATAACAGTCATTGGAAACTGTGGATGCATTCCAAAAAAGTCGCCGATCTGCCCTGTTGCGATTGTTACGGCAATACCTGCTGTAAATCCGATTACAATAGTGTATGGAATGAACTTTACAAGACCACCAAGTTTAAGCACACCAAGCAAAATCAACATAATTCCGGCAAGAACAGTTGCCGTTGCGAGCCCGCTTATACCAAGCTGCGGGTTATTTACAATAGCATAAATAATTACTGTGAATGCACCAGTTGGACCACCAATCTGACAGCGGGTTCCACCTAAAGCAGCAATACAAAAACCTGCAATAATCGCAGTATAAAGCCCTGTTTCAGGACTGCATCCGCTGGCAATAGCAAATGCAATTGAAAGAGGGAGCGCAACAATACCAACAATAATACCTGCAATCAAGTCTGTAACGAACTGTTTTCCGCTATAGCTTTTGACAGTATTAAGTAACTCTGGCTTATACATAAAAAAAACACCTCTTGTGACAAAATATAACTTTTTGTCGGAAAAGGCAATCAAGTCCCACTCTACTTTTTTTTCTATTTTCTATATAATCACCGCATGAGTTATCGATGTAACCGCTGCATGAAAAAAGGCGAATTCTGCCTTTGCAAATACACAGAAGAAGTTGATTCCGGAATTAAATTTGTACTTCTAATGCATCCAAAAGAAGTAAAGAAAAACCGCACAGGAACCGGATGGATTACACGCATTTCATTAAAAAACTGTGAAATTGTTGAAGGCCTTGATTTTTCACAAAACGAACGATTGAATCAACTTCTTTCCGACCCGCAATACTATCCCGTACTCATGTACCCGGGAAACGACGCCTGGACAGCCTCAAAACCCGGCTTCAAGGAAGAAGTAAACGGCAGAACAATTCTTGCGCTCATAATTGATTCTACATGGTTTTGCAGCCGGAAAATTATTCAGCATAACCCGCAACTTTTAAAGCTTCCAAAAGTAAGCTTCGACGGCTCGTACCGTTCAATCTTCACCTTTAAACGGGAACCACGCCCTGAATACATTTCTACTATTGAAACCTGTTATTATCTGATAAAAGAGCTTCAGCCAATCGGACTTGCAAATCCAGAAGCAAATCCGGAACCCCTTATGAATGTTTTCAAACAGATGATTAAAAATCAGTTGCGCGCCGAAAACGAACGCATAATGGGTCTCCGCCCGGATATTCATCAAATGGATAATAAATACCGGACTTTAAAAGAAATCCCGAATTTCGACTAATTTATTTTTCAAACGGAATTGAACCTCGGACTTTGTATTCTCCGCAAAGCGCGCCAAAAAGAGCCTGCATTGTATAATTTGAATAGCTGTACCCTACAAGAATTTCATCAGCCCAATTCAAAGAAAAACTTGCAGTCGGAGTCATTATCGAAAATACAACCGTGCGCTTATTATACTGCTTAAGCCATTCTGCAATTCTAGCCGTACGCTCATTGTATACAAGCACAATCAAAGTATCGTATCCGCCAACAAGTTTTCCAATATTATCGATTACCCACTGAGTTTCATTTGGTCCAATTTCGTACGTGAACGAAAAATCACCGGAATCAGAAAAACGCTTTTTTCCTTCTTCAAAAAATTTTGGAAGCGAACCAATTAAAAGGACTTTTCCTGCTTCAAAATCTTTTAGCGGCAGCGAAGTCTGTTTTTCGATTGCAATTGAACGACAAGCCTGTTCCAGGAAGAATTTTTGTCCGTCCCTGTCAGGAATAGCTTTTGAAATCGAATTTATATCCGGATATAGAGGAGCCGCATTTCCTCCCTTAAAATAATCCAGTTTTGCTTTTAAAACACGGTAAGCCGCATCTTTTACGCGTGTATGAAATTCTTCATCACGGCGCATAAGCGCAAGATTTCCGGTCCAAAGATTTTCGCCTAAATCTGCACAGCGGGAAGAAATTACAATATCGTTTCCAGCCTCTATCGCCATCCGGAATGCCGAAGAAACAGAACCGGCAAACATAGTTGCACCGTTCATCATCATATCGTCGGTGATAATCAGCCCTTTGAATCCCAACTGACCGCGGAGCAAATCTGTTAAGAAATACTTTGATAAACTTGCCGGCGTTCCGGTAGGATCGATTTTTGGAAAACTCAGGTGTCCGCTCATAACAGCCGGAACATTCTGCTTAATCAAGTACATAAACGGAACAAGTTCGCGCTTGGTAAATGTGTCAAAATCAACATCAATAGAAGGAAGATTTATGTGCGAGTCGTAACTTGTATCGCCGTGTCCTGGAAAATGCTTTACGGTCGGAATAACACCAGCTGTTTCACTTCCGTTTGCCCAAGCCGCTCCAAGAATTCCTGCTTTTTCCGGATTATCACCAAAAGAACGGGTACCAATAATTGTAGAATCGTGATCCGTAAACAAATCAACAGTTGGCGCAAAATTCATATTGATGCCGAGGGCTTTAATTTCACGGCTTATGTAAAATGCAGAATACCAGGAATCTGCAGGATAACCGCTGGAACCAATTGCCATATTTCCAGGCGTAATCAAGGTTTCGCCTTTTACATGACGAATCCATCCACCTTCCTGATCTGTTGCAACAAACAAAGGAATTTTAAATCGCCCGGCTGCACTTCGCTTCTGCAAATTGGAAATAGATTTTGCAACAAGTTTAATATCATCGGTGTTCCAGCCAAAAACTTTTACGCTTCCAAGCCCGCGAGAAACCCAGTCAAACAAAAGCTGATTCGGTTCTGCCCCGGCCCATCCAAACATCAAAATCTGACTCAAAAGCTCCGAATCGGACATCCGGTCAACAATCGCTTTTGCCAAAGTTTCAGACGGATATTCACTCCAGAAATTTACGTCTTCGTTCAAATCAAGCTGAACCTGAGAAAAGAACGGTGAGCAAATCAAAAAAACGGATGCAATACAAAAAAGTTTCTTCAATTTTTTCATGGTAAATTCCAAACTAAAACTT
Organism: uncultured Treponema sp.; assembly: GCA_946185185.1. GTDB lineage: Bacteria > Spirochaetota > Spirochaetia > Treponematales > Treponemataceae > Treponema_D. The sequence continues at coordinate 28,102 of CAMHIV010000002.1, forward strand.
AACGCTTATGCAAAAGCCCGGTCGTCTTACTTCCTAAATCCTTTAGATTACCTGTAAAATTTGAAAATCCCTGCGCAAAAACAGATTCGCTGAACATAGAAGCAATCTGCCACTTATACATTTCCTGAACCTTGAATCTCTGAACTGTTCCCTTTGCTGTAAGTTCAACTCCAAGTTCAAAAGGTTTTTCCAAAAAGGCAAATTTTCCGATTTTTTCAAACGGCTTAAATCCGGTCTTTGGAGTAACCAGACGTTCCAATTCCTTAAAAATCAAATCGTAAACTAAATCGTTTTTCAAAAGAGCTGCAAACGGTTCAACCGGAATATTATTTTCTTCGGCAAATTTCTTAAGATTATCCTTATTAGGAATAAGGAGCGCACCAAGACAATTCTGATCCTGACCTACAACAACTGCCTGGGCAATATACGGCGATTCAACAAGCTTATTTTCAATAGGAAGCGGTTCAACATTTTCACCGGAACGAAGAACGATAGTATCTTTCGCGCGCCCCTTAATACTGATTTCGCCGGTAATCGTGCGCACTACAAGGTCACCGGTATTAAACCAGCCTTCCTGCAAAACTTCTGCGGTAAGTTCCGGCTGCTTATGGTAACAACGCATAACATTCGGACCGCGGACATAAAGCACACCAAGCTGCCCCGGGGCGCATTCAACTCCATGACGGTTTACAACTTTTATTTCACAGAAATCAAGCGGCCGGCCGATGGTTCCCAAAACAGCACGCTTATAATTTCTAAGCGAAATCATTGGCGCCGTTTCTGTAAGCCCATACCCTTCTACCAGGCGGATTCCAATCGCATTGTAAAATCGGTCCAGTTTTGGAGCAATTCCACCGCCACCACTAATTGCAATTTTAAATGAACCGCCGAATACATTTCGCGCCTGCTTAAAAAACATCAACTCGCCCAAATACACAAGCGGAAGCAGGAATCCCAGCGGTAAATACAAAACCTTATTCAAAATCTTTGTAAGCCAGAAATCTTTTCGATAACGGGCATTCTTTCCATAAATAATCGCCCTGATGCGTAAACGACCGATAGCGGCTCCGGTACAGAGCTTAAAAAGAATCTTTCTTCGTTTTGATTTATTAACAGCCTTTTTTTCAATCTGTCCAAAAATTCCATCCCAAATTCTTGGAACACAAGCCATAAACTGAGGCTGGATTTTCTGGAAATCAGCAAGAATCATACTTACAACCGGCTTTGAATAGCAAAGTGAGCAGCCGTTTGCAATAAGATAATATTCCATTTCGCGTTCATAAACATGCCAGATTGGCAAAACAGCAAGGGATTTATCGCCCTGTCGCAAAGGAAGATTTTCTGTAAGCGCTTTTATCTGACACAAAAAGTTTTTATGAGTAAGTTCAACGCCCTTTGGAACACCCGTAGTACCAGAAGTGAATATTATTGTAGCAATTTCGTCTTCTTTTCCGGCATTATATATTTCTTCGATTTTTCCAGGATTTTCGCTGCGGTATTTTTTGCCGGCTTCAATTACTTCGTCATAAGTGTAAACCGGAACATCGATAGCGGATTTATCAGCACCAGTCGGGTCGATTATAACTACATTCTGTAAAGTTTTAAGTTCTTCGCGGCACTCAAGGATTTTTTTGAAGCTGTAATTATTTTCTACGATTACTGTCCGGCATTCTGAAAAACTAAGAATATAAGACAAATCCTTAACAGTTGCTTCACTTCCTCGCGGAATATCTGCACACCCCAGAGCCATAATTCCCATGGAACAAACAAGCCATTCTTTTCGGTTATCGCTGATAAGTCCAATGTGATTATCTTTACTGTTCCCCAAAGTTATAAGCCCAGACGCAAAATAAAACATCAACTGAGCAAAATCAATATAACTGACCGGCTCAAATGTACCTGCTTTATTTTTTGAATACTGGATTGGGGCCGTAGGAATTTCCTTAGCCTTTTCAAAAAGCATCTGCGGAACAGTGTTGAACATATAAACGTCTCCAGAGTTGTCAAACTGACAAAAATTGCATTTTCGTCAGTATAATGAAAGTATGAAATAAATTCCACAGAAAAGTGAGAACAAGAAAAAAGAACTGATTGTTAATTTATTACTCCTCTGCAAAATCCACAATTTCATACACAACCGTAGAGTTTTCACCTGTTCCGGAAAATAGAGGATTAGAACTTATAATCTGATTAATCAGTGATTCATAATTTTCCGTAGTAAAAATTACTGTTTTTGGATATTTATAACCATTAACTTCTTCCCAAACGACTCTAATAATGTTCTTTGTTGCTTTAGTTTTTTTCGACGATTCAAGAAAATCTCTGTAAAAAGAATCGATATAATTCAGCCAATTAGAAATACTATTTATTGAATAAAATGGTTCGTAAGTATAATCCCTGCCTTCAACATAGCCGAAACAATTGCTGTAATCAGAAACCGAAGTTCCACCTGATACAGTTACAGCCATAAATTCACTGCTATTTCCTAAAGAAGACATAGTTTTCTTCAATTTGAATGAATAGCTAGAAGGTTCTGCCCATGCTGATTTATTTTCAACATAAGTACTATAGTCGTAAAAATAAGTACCATTTTGACTTAATAAATATGAAACAGCTACTTTTTCAGATGTCAAATCATCTGAACTTTCTGTGGTATTTTTACATGAAACACTTACTAACAACAATAACGAAATAATTGAGAATAAAACTTTTTGCATAACTTTCCCCAATTTTACTTTTTTATATATCAAAAAAAAGGACTACCCTAAATGGATAGCCCTTTTGCAAATCTATTTACAACTTATTTCTTTGTTGTTTTCTTTGCTTTTGTTGTGCTAAAAGCAGAACCTTCTACAGGGCGAGCAACCTTTTTCAAGTGCCAGATATCGCGAACGTAGTCTTCGATTGTGCGGTCAGAAGAGAACTTGCCGGCATTAGCAATGTTGATAAGAGCAGCTTTTGCCCATGCTTTTTTGTTTGCATAAAGTACTTCAACTTCTTCCTGTGCACGGCAGTAGTCGTCGAAATCTGCAAGTACGTAGTAAACGTCTGCACGGTTTCCTTCGATACCGTATACCAAAGAGTCGTGAAGTTCTTTGAAGAGCTGGTGTGAAGGATCATAAGTTCCGTCAACAAGCTGTTCAACAACTTTAGCAAGACCAGGATTTCTATCAAGATATTCCTGTGGGTTGTAGCTGTGTGTATCTTCAATTCTGCGGATTTCGTCTGTAAGAAGACCGAAGATGAATGCATTTTCTTTTCCAGCTTCTTCAACGATTTCAATGTTAGCACCGTCCATAGTACCCATTGTAAGAGCACCGTTACACATGAACTTCATGTTTGAAGTACCAGAAGCTTCAAGACCTGCTGTAGAAATCTGTTCAGAAACATCTGCAGCTGGGAAAATCTTTTCTGCAACAGAAACGCGGTAGTTTTCTACGAATACAACATGAAGACGATCGTTTACACGGCGGTCATTGTTGATTCTTTCTGCAACAGTGTTGATAAGCTTAATGATAGCCTTTGCACGGCGGTAACCAGAAGCAGACTTAGCACCGAAGATGTAAGTCTTTTTAGCTGGTTTGTAACTTGGATCTTCAAGCATTTTATTATAAACGTACATGATGTGAAGAATGTTCATCAACTGACGTTTGTATTCGTGAAGACGTTTTACCTGAACATCGAAAATTGATTCTGGATCAATGATTTCGTTCTGAGTGTGCTTCAAGTATTCTGCAAGACGACGCTTGTTGTTTTCTTTAATAGAGATAAGTTCGTTCAAATCTTTGTCAGAAGTGAATTTTTCCAATCCCTTGAGCAAACTGAGATCTTTTTCCCAACCGTGACCGATGCGGTCTGTGATGAACTTAGAAAGTTCTGGGTTAGCAGAAAGAAGCCAGCGGCGCTGTGTAATACCGTTTGTCTTGTTATTGAACTTAGATGGATACAATTCATACCAGTCGTGAAGTTCTTTTTCTTTAAGAAGACGAGTATGAAGTTCAGCAACACCGTTTACGCTGAAACCTGCATGAATTGCAAGCCATGCCATGTAAACTTTACCATTGTTGATGATAGACATGCGTCCCTGTTTTTCATAATCGTTTGGATATTTTTCGCGAAGTTCAATCATGAAGCGGCGGTTGATTTCTTCAACAATCTGGTAGATACGTGGAAGAAGTCCCTGGAAAATTTCGATTGGCCACTTTTCAAGAGCTTCAGCAAGGATTGTGTGGTTTGTGTAAGCAAATGTTTTTGTTACGATATCCCATGCTGCATCCCATTCCATGTTGTATTCGTCAAGCAAGATGCGCATAAGTTCAGGAATTGCAACTACCGGGTGAGTATCGTTCAACTGAATTACATGAAGATCAGCGAATTTGCTAAAATCTGTTCCGTGGTCAGCAACATAGTGGCGAACCAAGTCCTGCAAAGAAGCAGAAGAGAAGAAATACTGCTGCTTAAGACGAAGAGCCTTTCCTGAAGGACCATTGTCATTTGGATAAAGAACAGCAGAAACGTTTTCTGCACTGTTCTGGCGTTCAACAGCACGGTTATATTCCATGTTGTTGAAAAGCTGCAAATCGAATCCGTTAGGACTAGAAGCCTGCCACAAGCGGAGTGTGTTTACAGTTCCAGTTCCGAAACCAACGATTGGCATATCATAAGGAGTAGCAACTACTTCTTCTGCATTTTCTACGTAGTAGCGGTCACGTCCATCTGGAGTTTTTCCGTAAGCGATGTTTCCGCCGAATTTTACTGTTACAGCAAGATCACTGCGTTTGATTTCCCATGGATCGCGGTGAGCAAGCCAGTTATCAGGATATTCAACCTGGTAACCATTTTCGATTTTCTGTTCGAACATACCATAGCGGTAGCGGATACCATATCCGTGTCCAGGGTAGTCCAATGTAGCAAGAGAATCAAGGAAGCAGGCTGCGAGACGACCAAGACCACCGTTACCAAGACCTGCATCTGGTTCCTGATCTTCGATCATGTCGTAGTTCAACTTCATATCTTTAAGAACAGCCTTTACCTGATCGGCAATTTCTGCATTGATAAGGTTGTTGCTCAATGCACGACCCATCAAAAATTCAGCTGACAAATAATAAAGCTGTTTTGTTGGCTTCTTTTCATATTCATGGCGAGTTGCCATCCAGTTTTCCATAATTACTTCAAGTGCAGAAGCTGAAACTGCATCGAATAAATCATGTTCGTTTGCCTGTGAAATATCTTTACCGTATTGTCTCTTAAGTCGACCTTCAAGATTTTCCTTAAATTTTGCGGCATCAAATTTCATTTAAAATAACCTCCACGGTTTCTATTCTTAACAGAGTACAAAAGATTAACAGATTTTTCAACCGATTAACAGTATTTTCTACTATTATTTGCAAATCAAAATGATAAAACTTCCGGCAGGAATAACATAACGCTTCTGCTCAGGAAGGATTTCTTCTTTTCCGTTTTCACAGATACACAAATCACCGGCAACAGAAGTATCTGCTACAAGAGCCCACTTTTTTCCGCGAGGAACAGAAGGGAGTGTTACAGTTAAATCGTAGATATCGGTATTTCCTGCAATGTAAAAATCATTTTCAGCAGCGCCATCTTCACGAGTCATACCTGCACCAGAAAGACGGAAGGCAATAAAACGGTTCAATTTTGCCCAGTCAGGATTTTTGCAGTCATGATCAAACCATTCGATTTCCATTTTTTGACCGGAAAAGAAATTTTCCCGACGGAATACAGGATGAAGCTTTCGAAGCTTAATCATTTCTTTTGTAAAACGAACAAGTTCCTGATTTTTATTTAAGAAATTCCAGTTAAGCCAGGAAATATCGTTATCCTGACAATAGGCATTGTTATTTCCCATCTGTGTTCTGCGGAATTCATCTCCGGCAGCGAACATTGGAACACCCTGCGAAACCATAAGACAAAGCATAAAATTCTTAAGCTTTTTCATGCGAAGGTTTTCGATTTTTGGATTCATGGTGATTCCTTCGTAACCGTGATTGTAACAGTTATTGTCGTCTGTTCCATCGCGGTTATTTTCACCGTTTTCGTCATTGTGCTTTGAATTGTAACTTACAAGATCGTTCATGGTAAAACCATCGTGGCAGGTTACAAAGTTTATTGAAGCAGCAGGTTTTCTTCCGCTGTGATTATATGTATCCGAACTTCCCGCAATTCGGGTTGCAGCTGCAGTAGCCACAGATTCATCACCACGAATAAATCGGCGGATATCATTTCTGTAGCGGTCATTCCATTCACTCCAGCGTCCGCCAGGGAATCCGCCAACCAGGTAACCGCCGCCGCAATCCCACGGTTCAGCAATAATTTTTGTTTTGTTCAAAATAGAATCTTCGCTGATTGCATTTGTAAGGAACGGGAATCCCTGCATATTAGAATTCTGGTCACGGCAAAGAGCAGCTGCAAGGTCAAAACGGAATCCGTCAACATGCATTTCGCTTACCCAGTAACGAAGGCTGTCGAGAATAAACTGAGTGGTTACCGGATGAGCGGCGTTCAAAGTGTTTCCACAACCAGAAAAATTGTGATAATACTGCTTTTCGTTTACAGGTAGCATGTAATAGGTTGAATTTTCAAAGCCCCGGAAACTGAATGTATATCCGTGTTCATTTCCTTCTGCAGTGTGATTGTAAACTACATCAAGAATGATTTCGATTCCAGCCTTGTGAAGTTCGCGAACCATTTCTTTGAATTCGCGGACAGAACCGCCCGGAGTTTTGTCTGCTGCATAAGAAGTTTTTGGTGCAAAAAAACCGATTGTACTGTATCCCCAGTAATTTTCGAGAGGTTCTCCAGTACGGGGATTTATATTTCCGTTTTCAAATTCGTCGAATTCAAAAATTGGAAGCAATTCAATAGAAGTAATTCCAAGATCCTTGAGGTAAGGAATTTTTTCTATAAGACCTTTGTAAGTTCCGCGGTATTTTACACCCGAAGATTCAGAAGCGGTGAATCCTTTAAGATGAGTTTCATAAATTACAGTTTTTTCGATTGGAAGGTTAATCGGCTTATCGCCCTGCCAGTCAAAATCAATATCTTCGATTACAACGCATTTTGGAAAATTAGAAAGATCCGAAAGTTTGCCGTTTTCTACGCCGGCTAGTCCAAGTTCACGCTGTTTGTTGTAAGACTGAAAAATTGAACCAGGAGTAAAGGCTTTTGCATAAGGATCCAGAAGGTATTTGTTAAAATTAAATCTGTGCCCGGCAGGTGGATTATAAGGTCCGTCTACGCGATAGAGATAAAGAGCTCCTTTTTTTAACCCTTTTACATAAATATGCCAGACATTTCCTGTTCTGTTTTTTACCGGGTCAAAATCAATAGAAGCCGACGGAGTTTTTGCATCAGCAGAATCAAATAAATCCAAAACAACTCTGGTAGCATTCTTGCTGTATACTGCAAAATTTACACCATCATTAAAAGGTACAGCTCCAAGAACCTGCGGCTTACCTTCAAAAGTCTGAAAAGCACTCATAGTTGGTTATTTTACCACACTTTTTGCCAGCGTTCAATTATTGAGATTGTCGAAATACCTAGATATGGAGGTTTCGAGAGCCTTGGTTGTTGAGCCAGTCGAAACACAACCACCGAAAAATAAAAAACCGGCTGCGAACTTGCAACCGGTCAAAACTTATGCTAACTAACAGGTACCATCATCAAAAGTTATATACATGTAAAACACATCACCAACTTTTATTGTTGCTAAATCTGGAACAGAAATCTTTGTGGTAAAAGTATCATCAGAATAGAACTCAACAGAACTATCATCCATATACTCCTGAATTGATTCAGCAGCTTTAGAAACTGTCCAAGAAGCACGATAGAATCCATTTGAATCTGGTCCCGACAACTGCTGCTCAGCTTCTGTAGCGACAACTGTAAGAATAAACTTCTTACTAGAGTCCGCTCCAGCCAGCAGTATCTGCCAGTTCTCAGGAATCTCTCCATTAATTAGCAAACTAAGATTTGTACAGATTTTATCAAATTCAGACAGTTCAATACCACTTATATAGTACAAAAGGGCTGTGCTGATATTTTTCGGCAAATCCTCCTGATCAGGTCTTTTATTTGCAATGCTTTTAAAAAGAACCTCAAGTTCATCTAATTTATATTCTTTATCACCGCATTTTAGACCACCGTCAGTGGATTTTACATTAACAATGTCACTTTCCGCAGCTTTATAAGCCTTTATTGCATTTTCACTAATTATTGCAGAATTACCTTCATCAAACTTAGTAATTGCAGCCGCATTTTTTTCTACAGCCGCGTAAGCATTTGCAGCAATTGTATCAAGTTCTTCTGAAGAAAGTGAACCTACATTATTTGCTATTGTTTCAAGTTCATCGGCAGAAATATTAGGCTGGTCAGTACCTGGCAAATCACTAGCCTCTGCAATTACCGGAACTACAGAAGTTTTTCCAATCTGTACATCTTTATCGCCAACTTTTACAACAACAGAAATATTTTCAACAACAGCGATAGAATCTACTTTAGCATCCCCGTAAAGAACAGCACTACCAAAAGAATCTCCGATCACAAGTGACTTTATAGAACCATTTTTTATTTCAAGCTTTTCCAAAATTGCCATGCGAGCAGAAATAGAACCTGCAACAACAGTGTCAACATTACAATTATTAAGAACAGCATAACCATTGACAAAAATAGTGCCATTAGTAACTTCTTCAAGAGTAACACCAGATGCATTTACTGTAATTGAACCACCGCCAAGATCCACTTTCTTAACAGTCATTTTATGGCTTACAGTAAGGGCTGTATCAGAATCAAAAGAAAAGCCCTCGAGGCTCACTTCCTTAGTTGTTGAACTGTTAAGATACAAAGATGCAACAACTGAATTTTTAGATAAATCTTCTGTTTCAGATGAAGATATACCTGTAAGTCCAAGCAAAAGAGCTGAATTGCTATCAGAATCATTCTGACAACCTGTAAAAAACATTGACAGAGCGAAAATAGCAGCTGCAAATGAACCAATAATTTTTTTAAAATTTCCTCCAATTATTTAAAGCACTTCTAATCAGAAATGCAAAATTATCATAATTAATTTACCAGATAAAAGTCAAATCTTACTGCGGAATAAGTTTATTCAACACGAAATCGTGCTGGCGCCAGTTTTTGTCAACTTTAACCTGCAAATCTAAATCAATCTTGAACGGGAAAACGTCTGAAATTTTTTTTAGACTTGCCATGCGGATTGCTTTTATCATTGCGGCGCCTTTTCCGATAACCATTCCCTTTTGACTTTCTCGTTCAACGCAAATAAATGCGCGGACCCACATTTTTCCGTTTGAGCCGCGGTTTTCGATATCGGCAATATCAACATAAAGACAATGCGGAAGTTCCTGAGTAAGTCGTGAAATTGCTTCGCCACGGATAATTTCTGAAATACGGAAAGCAATATTTTGATCCGTATACATATCCTCTGTGTAAAGAGGCGGCTGTACCGGCGCAATTGCGTAAAGAGCTTTTAGAACTTCATTTATGCCTTCATCATTTTTGGCAGACATTTCCAAAACCCGTTCTGGCGGAAAATCTGGTATTTGCGCTGAAATAAAAGAGCGGACTGCAGGCACATTGGATTCTTTTGCATCAGTTTTATTAAGAGCCACAACAAGGCGGTCAGAATATTTTTTTGCAAGAGAAACGTTCATTTCTTCTTCGCTTCCAGGTTCACGGGTTGTATCTATTATATATAGAATACAATCACTATCTTTAAGCTGTTCTTCTGTTACAGATTTCAAGCGAAGATTTAATTTTTTGTCAGATTCGTGATAACCAGGTGTATCAACAAAAACAAGTTGTCCCAACGAAGTATTTACGATTCCCCGGATTGCATTGCGTGTAGTCTGCGGAATCGGTGAAACAATTGAAACCGGTTCCTGGCATGCGGTATTCATAAATGTTGATTTTCCGCTGGAAGGACGTCCTAAAATGGCAACTAGGGCAGTTTTTTCACCAATATCAAGATCATTGTTTATAGATGGATTCTGATTATTATCACTCATGATTAAAAAAATAGCAGATTTTTTTAGTTTTTTCTATTACAATGTTTTTATTCATATTTAGAATGAGGAGATTTTTATGAAAAAAATGGTTATTTCTGCAATTCTTGCACTTACTTTAGGGCTTTCAAGCTGTGTAACTTACAGACCTATTTCTGCAGGTAGCGGTACAATTGGAACTAAAAAAGGAACTTCTACTGCAGTAGCACTTTTTGTAGGACTTTTAAACTTTGGAGATAATTCAATGCTAACTGCAGCTTTAGACTCTGACATTCATAATGTTGCAACTGTTGATGAAAAGAAAATATCTATTTTGTGTGATCTTATCGTTGTAAGAACAACAATCGTAACTGGTGAGTAATCTTAAGTTTGAATGCATCTGTACAAAAGGCGTTGGCTTTGGGCTGACGCTTTTTTAATTTAACCCCACTGCGCCGGGCATGGAGGGGTGCACGAAGTGCAGGCGAACGCAAGTGAGACCGAGCGTTAGCGGGCCACGGAACGCCCGTTTGCAAATAAACTGCGCTGAAAAAAAATTAAAAAAAAATTAATTTTTTCCTAAAGTAAAAATTTCAGCCTCCGATAGTAAAGTAACGGGTGGTGAGAGCCCACGGAAAACAAACGGTAAATAACACCAAGGAGATAAACTATGGTTATTAATCACAATATGAGCGCTATGTTCGCTCAGCGTTCTCAGGGAATTACAGATTTGAACCAGACAAAAAACATGGAAAAACTTTCGTCTGGTGAAAAAATCAATCGTGCTGGAGATGACGCTTCTGGTCTTGCAGTTTCTGAAAAAATGCGTGCACAGATTCGCGGTTTGAATCAGGCTTCAGAAAACGCTCAGAACGGTATTTCTTTTATTCAGACTACAGAAGGTTATTTACAGGAAACAACTGACATCGTTCAGCGCATTCGTGAACTTGCAGTTCAGTCATCAAACGGTATTTACTCAGCAGAAGACCGCATGCAGATTCAGGTTGAAGTTTCTTCTTTGATTGCAGAAGTTGACCGCATCGCATCTTGCGCACAGTTCAACGGTATGAACATGCTTACAGGACGTTTTGCTCGCCCAACTGGTGAAAACGTTGTTACAGGTTCTATGTGGTTCCACATCGGTGCAAACATGGACCAGAGAACTCAGGTTTACATTGGTACAATGTCTGCAATGGCTCTTGGTATGCGCAACATCGGTGATGAATCAATCATGAGTCTTGAAACTCCAGACAGCGCTAACCAGGCTATCGGTACACTGGATGAAGCTTTGAAAAAGATCAACAAGCAGCGCGCTGACCTTGGTGCTTACCAGAACCGTCTTGAAATGACAGTTAAGGGACTTGATGTTGGTGCAGAAAACCTTCAGGCTTCTGAATCACGCATCCGTGATACAGACATGGCTGAAGAAATGGTTGACTTCACAAAGAACCAGGTTCTTTCTCAGGCTGGTACAGCAATGCTCGCTCAGGCAAACCAGAGCAGTCAGAATGTACTTTCACTCTTGAGATAGTATCTAGTCTAGCAAAAATGCTAAAAAGCGTCCGAAAGGGCGCTTTTTTTTATGCCAAATAATCTGGTTTGCCTGAGCTATGAAGAATGGGTAACGGTTGTAATTTTTACTCCAGTTAGTAATTACACCACCGTTACCTCTAGTTTTTGCAGGCAAAAACTAGCAATAAACAAGGCGACTGGTAGCGGGTAGTAAAACTAGTGGGTGAACTGGTAGCAAACCCGCGTACAAAGCAGAGCAGCCAGAATGTACTTTCACTCTTGAGATAGTCTACAGCTTAGCAAAATTGCTTAAAAGCGTCCGCAAGGGCGCTTTTTTTGTTTAAAACTTCACCTTATACAGCGAAAGCAGCATACTCAATTCCACCTGATTTTTGACACCAAGTTTTTTCTGAATATCTGTCATCTCTTTTTTTACTGTCGATTCACTTGTAAAAACCAGCTCAGCAAGTTCCTTGTACGACGAATGGGAAATCATAAAATTTTTTATAATCAGAATCTGCCGCTCCGAAAGCTCGTAATCTTTTAAATTTAATTCAGTTCCGATTTCGGGCAATTCTACAGAAGAAATCGATTTTTCTGAAATCGGAAAAAGTGAAAGAACTGAGTTTTTTACAGTTCGATAAATATGAACATACATTGTTCCAAGGAAAAGCGAATATGCCAGAACCATAAGAAAATGATAAATACTGCTCGTGATTATACTTACAGTAGATAAAATCCATATCGCCAGAATGGTTATAAGTTTCCTGGCAGTTTTTGTTCTCAGATATTTATTACAAAAAAGAAGCGCAACACCAAGAGAATACAAAAAAGTTCCCAGAAACAAATGGCCGTTCAAAGTCATAAAAATTCCTTGAACAAATGAAATCACAGACTGAAGAAGCCGGTATTTATTGAAGAAAAATAGAAAAACACAAATCAAAGCCCCG
>CAMHIV010000003.1 GCA_946185185.1 uncultured Treponema sp.
AGAAGAAGAAGAAGAAGAAGAAGAAGAAGAAGAAGAAGAAGAAGAAGAAGAAGAGGAAGAAGAAGAAGAAGAAGAAGTTGAAAAACTTGAATGGCCTTCAACAGATGAAATTATCAGCCGCGCCGGAATTACAAAGGACGAAGAAAACTCTTTAATCGGTGAAGAAACTAGTGCAAAAGAAGAAGATCCTTATTCCGAATTCGATATTGATTCTGAAGAAAACACAGAAGAAACTGAATCCGAAGAGAATATCTATGAAGACGCAAACTTTATAGAAAATTCGGAGCAAAAAAAAACAGAGGATACACTTTCTCCTGACTTCTTCGACATAGATATTAATGCCGAACCAGAAGAAGAAACCCATGACGAAGATAATGTAGAAGAAGAAAGATCTGACGAACACGAAGAATTTTACGACGACATAAATCATGAAGAAGACGAAGATAATTATGATTCTTACAATGAACCGTCCCAGGAAGAGCAGACTGTAAAAGAAATGGAAGATTTCGAACGGGCTATTCTTTCTGAAAAAGCAAGTGATGAAAGTTCGCCTGAGCAGAAACGTTCTTTCCTTGATGATATGGTTGATTCGCAGGAAGATGACGAAGAAGATATCGAAGAAGAAGAATTCTTTGAAGAAGAAATCGATGAAGATGCAGAAGAAGAATCTGAAAATGACAGCGGTTTAAGTGATTCTGATGAAGACGATTTTGGAGCAACAAATTCAACCTTTGATATTGCTTCAGAAATTTTTGACGATATGGAAGAAGATGCCCGCGAACAGCTTGAAGCCGGAAAAAAGCCTGGTCGTTTTGCAGATTCTTCGGAAATTGAACAGCAGCCAGAATCTAATGAAGAAACTGCAGAGCAGTATGAAACTGCAGAACCTGCTCCACGAACAACTATTGTGACAGAAAAAAAGCCGGAAGGTCATCGTGTTCAACCTAAAAAGCCTTATATCGTGCCGACAGACTTGCTTGAACAATATGAGGATGACCAGTACTGGATTATCGACGAAGCAACAAAAAATGACGGTGTAAAACTCAAGGAAACTTTGAATCAGTTTGGAATCAGCGCAGAAATCACCGGCATTAAAAAGGGTCCAGTTGTAACGATGTTTGAAATTGCACCTGCTCCTGGCGTAAAACTAAGCAAGATTGTTTCTTTGCAGGATAATATTGCGCTCAGCCTTGCCGCAAGCAGTGTTCGAATTGTTGCTCCAATTCCTGGAAAGGCAGCCGTTGGTATTGAAATTCCAAATAAAAAACGTTCAATTGTTTCTTTCCGTGAAATTATCGAGCAGGATATTCCGGAATACAAAAAAATGGCAATCCCGGTAATTTTGGGAAAAGACATTTTAGGTAAGTCGCAGATTATCGATATTGCAAAAACACCTCATCTTTTGATTGCGGGTGCGACTGGCGCCGGAAAATCGGTTTGTGTAAATTCGCTTATTCTTTCAATCCTTTACAAGCGTTCTCCGCGTGAAGTAAAGATGATTCTTGTGGATCCAAAGGTTGTTGAATTAAAGCTTTACAATGATATTCCACATCTTTTGACTCCTGTTATTACAGAACCAAAGAAAGCATTACAGGCATTGCAGTATTGTCTTTGCGAAATGGAACGACGTTATGCGCTTTTGGATGGACTTGGAGTTCGCGATATTTCAAATTACAACAAACGAATTGAAGAACGAAATATCTGTACAGAAAAGCTTCCGTACATCGTGGTAATCATCGATGAATTTGCAGACCTTATGGCTACAAGCGGTCGCGATCTTGAATCAATTGTTGCCCGCCTTACAGCTATGAGCCGTGCAGTTGGAATTCATCTTGTTCTTGCAACTCAGCGTCCGTCGGTAAATGTAATCACTGGTCTTATCAAGGCAAATATTCCAAGCCGAATCGCATTCATGGTTTCTAGCCGTACCGATTCGAATATCATTATCGATTCTGTTGGTGCAGAAAAGCTTTTGGGCAAAGGTGATATGCTCTACGCTTCTGCAACAGATCCGTATCCGGTTCGAATTCAGGGAACATTTGAAAGCGACAACGATGTTGAAAATGTTGTAAATTATGTAAAGACTCTTGGTGAACCGGATTACATCGATGATGAAATCTTTATTGAAGATGAAGAGGAAGAACAGCCTGTTTCAATGTTCAATGAAGGCGATGATCCGCTTTATCAGCAGGCCCTTGAAATCGTTCTTCAGTCCGGAAAAGCAAGTGCAAGTTATATTCAGCGCCGGCTTAAGATTGGTTACAACCGCGCAGCCAGACTTGTTGAAGAAATGGAAGAACGTGGAATTGTTGGACCTGCAAACGGTTCAAAACCTCGTGAAATAATTCATGTTCCAAGCTGATAACCACCGAAAATTGTAACTAGTTTGAGCTAAAATGTTTTTTTAAGTATACGAGGTAAAATGATGTTCAAAAAAATTGCTCTTTCTGTTGTCTTTGCTTTTTGTGCCTTGAACGGATTTTCAAAAGCAAAGGAAGCTTATGTTCCTCAAATTCAGGAAAACGTAAAGTTGAATAAATATAACCGCCAGTTGGGTTATCAATTGATTAACGAAGGTGAAACTGTAGCCTTTGTTTTTGACGCGCCAACTTGGAAAATACAACGACCTCAACGAGTTTTTATTTCGGGAAGCTTTAACGGATGGACAAAAAAATCCGGCGCCTGGGAAATGGCAAAAATCAAAGATACGTTTTTTATGCTCGAAGTTGCAAAAAATGATTTGCTTATTCCTGGAGATTCCGGCTATCCGGAATATAAGTTTATTGTTCATGCAGAAATTCCATACAAAGAAACTGTTTGTGGCAAAGAACTTGTCCGCTACAAAAATGAAGTGATTGAACTGGAAGCCGTTTCAAGCGTTCCAGGTTATAGACTTTTGGGAAATAACCTTATTTTGTTCCCGGAAGATAATCCGGAAAAGGTTGAAGAAGCCGAAAGAATTATTTCAAAGGCAAAAAAACTTAAGGAATACAATCTTTCTGATGAAGCAGATGTTGCCGCATTAACAAATTTCCGCCTGGTTCCAAAAACAACAAATCTTTACCGAGGATATCATCCTTATAAGATTTCAAAACCAAAGCTGGATACCGAAAAAAGTAGAATTGATTATGTCCGTATGCTTTTGCGCCAGAAAGGCATAAAAACAATTATTACTCTTTCCGGGGATGAAACTCTTGAAGACGGAAAAGAACAGCTTCCTGTGTTTATTACAGATATCCGTCGAAATAAAAGCCAGCTGTTCCTGGAACCCAAATATAACACTGTTTACTACGAAAGCGAAAGAAAAGAATTTGGAACTATGGTTGCAGAAATCGTTCGCTACATAAACGAACATGATGGCCCATATTACGTTCACGATCGCCTGGGAATTGATCAGACTGGTGTTGTGTGCGCAATTCTTTCGTCTTTTTGCGGGGCCAACTGGAACGAAATTGCGGAAGACTATCAAAAATCAAATGAAATGCAGATAAAAGAATATCGTGATGCAAATCTTTTGAAATATTCATTGGAAAAAATTGCTGGAATTCAAATAGATGATGGAAGCGATATGAAAAAACTGCTTTCACAATATTTTATTGACCGAAAATTACTTTCCGGACAGGAAATAGAAATACTGGCTAAAAAATTGAACCAGTAAAAAATAGGCTGCCATAATTCAATCCAGCTTGTAAGGATTGATTGGCAGCCTTTTTTATGGCGTTTAATTTTAAACTTATTTCTTAGCTTTTGTTGTTACAACAACAGAGTTGTCTGCATTTGAGTATGGAGCTGGAATGTATTTGTCAGCCTGCCAGTCATTTTCCCATTTGTAACCATCGATTAAATAACGGAACTGATATTCTTTATCTGCATCGAGTTCAATTTTTACAGAGAATGAACCGTCCTTGCCCTTCTTTAAAGGAGTGTCTGTGCTGCTCCAACTATTAAAATCTCCTGCAATATTTACAGTTTTTGCTCCCTGAGCAGCTTCTGCAGAAACAGTGAATGTTACATTGCATTTTGTCTTATCTTTTGAAAACGTTTTTTTAAGTGACATACTTTTATCTCCTCACATTATGAACTGCGATTTTTTTTACAAATACAATGGAGATTATACTGCAATACATTAAAAATGTAAAACTATTTTAATTTCCTACTAAATTTATAAGAAATTTCTATTGCGAGCGATAAATTTCTATTGAAGTTATTGGAGTTTTAGAGTATTTTACATTAACACAAGTAAATCTGCCGTTGATTTATCCAACTTGCAAACGGCCGTCTTTTTTGAAAAGGCGAAAATCTGCTAAAGAGGAGTTCCAACTATGGAAATTTTCCCATCAAAATCAAATCATTATCTTTTTACATCTGAATCAGTAGGAGAAGGTCATCCGGACAAACTTTGTGACCAGATTAGCGACGCAATTCTTGACGCCTGCCTTGCACTTGATCCTAATGCTCATGTTGCCTGCGAAACTTTTGCAACAACAGATTTCGTTCTCATTGGTGGAGAAATTAGTTTTACAAAAGATGCAAAACAGAATTCAAAAATCATTCGCAAGAATGCCGAAAAAATTGCAAGAAAAGTTGCAGCTGATATCGGTTACACAAGCCGTGACATCGGTCTTGATGCAAAGAAATTTAAATTCGTAAACAAGCTTCATGCACAGTCAGCAGATATCAACCAGGGTGTTGTAGGTTCAGGACTTGCAGAATACAAAGGACAGCAGGGTGCCGGAGACCAGGGAATGATGTTCGGTTTTGCCTGCAATGAAACTCCAGAGCTTATGCCAGCTCCTGTTTTCTATGCACACAAAATCCTTCGCGCTGCAACAGTTTTGCGAAAGACTGGAAAAATTGAATGGCTTCGCCCGGATGCAAAAAGCCAGGTTACAATTGAATACGACGGCTACAAACCGCTTCGAATTGATACAGTTGTAGTTTCTCACCAGCATGCTGACGGCGTTACATATGACGAAATTAAAAAGACAATTATTGAACAGATTATCAAACCTGTTCTTGAACCAACTGGACTTCTTGATGAAAATACAAAGTATTACATCAACCCAACTGGAAAATTTGTAATCGGTGGCCCAGATGGAGACGCTGGTCTTACAGGTCGAAAAATAATCGTTGATACATACGGTGGAATGGGACGCCATGGTGGTGGTGCATTTAGTGGAAAGGATCCTTCAAAGGTTGACCGCTCTGCAGCATACATGGCCCGCTACATTGCAAAAAATATTGTTGCAGCAGATTTGTCTGAACGTGCTGAAGTTCAGCTTGCATATGCAATCGGTGTTCCATATCCGGTTTCAATCATGGTAGAAACTTTCGGAACAGAAAAGGTTGCAGTAAGCAAAATCGAAGCTGCTGTAAAGAAGGTTTTTGATTGTACTCCAGCGGGAATCAGCGAAACATTAAAACTTCGCCGTCCTATTTATCAGCCAACTGCAACTTATGGTCACTTTGGCCGCACAGAATTCCCTTGGGAACAGACTGATAAAGTTGAGGAATTAAAAGCAAACGTAAAATAATGAAATTACTTTCTGCGGCACAGGTTGCGGAGGTTTTTGAACGATTCAAAGCTCAAAATCCTGAGCCAAAACCGGAATTAAATTATTTTTCGCCGTACACGCTTTTAGTGGCAGTAATGCTTAGTGCACAAACCACTGATAAGCGTGTAAATCAGGTTACAAAAGAGTTATTTGCTCTTGCTGATACGCCGGAAAAAATGAGTTCGTTGCCGCAGGAAACAGTTTCTGAAATAATCCGCCCGATAGGGCTCACTTCAATAAAAAGCCGGAATGTTATTGCATTGAGCAAAAAATTATGCGAAGATTTTGACGGAAAAGTTCCGGCTACCCGCGAAGAATTAATGACCTTGCCAGGAGTTGGCAGAAAAACCGCAAACGTCGTTCTTAATGTTGTTTTTTCACAGCCAACAATGCCAGTTGATACTCATCTTCTAAGGATATGTCCTAAAATTGGACTTGCAGAGGGAATGACTCCAGAAGCAGTGGAAAAAAGCCTTTTGAAACGGATTCCAGGCGAGTATTTGCTTCATGCGCATCACTGGTTAATTCTACATGGCCGATATGTGTGTACTGCAAAAAATCCAGACTGCAAAAATTGTATAATCAGCGATATTTGTCTTTTTCAAAACAAGGGGAACTAAATGGAAGAGTGTTCAACAATTCATGATGCTGCAGCCAATGCCGCAAATCAAACAATTTTAAAGGTTTCGGCCTACTGGTGTGATTTTGCAAAAAACTTGTTTACATGGGAAAACCTTTTCAAGTTTATAGGGACTGCAGTCATTCTGGTTGTGACAGGTGTGATTTTTGTTTTTGTAAAACGGGCAATCAAAAAAATACCGGAAAAACGTCTTTCAATTCATCATTCGATGCTGATTCGAAAGCTTGTAAACTATATTTTCTACATAATCGTACTTATTCAGATTTTGGCTCTATTTGGCGTAAAGCTTAGCGCTCTGTGGGGAGCTGCTGGAATTGCGGGTGTTGCCCTAGGTTTTGCAGCTCAAACTTCAGTAAGCAATCTTATCAGTGGCATTTTTGTTCTTGGCGACAAAGCCATGAAGGTTGGAGATGTAATCGTTGTAAATGGAATTACAGGAATCGTTGATTCTATCGGACTTTTGAGCATAAAGATTCACACTCTTGATAATCAGATGGTGCGCATTCCAAATTCTGTAATTATCAATTCGAATTTCCAGAACAACAGTTTTTTCCCGATTCGGCGTTTTTTGTTCGAAGTATCGGTTGCCTATTCAACAGACATGGAAAAAGCTTTGGAAGTTCTTCTTTCTGTTCCTGCTACTTGTTCAACGGCCCTGACTGTCCCTGAACCCAAAGCCTGGTTTGACGGATTTTTGGACAGCGGAATAAAAATGACTCTTGCCGTTTGGTGCAAAACTTCCGACTTAATTCCTACAAAAAATTCAATTTACATGGGAATTAAAAAGGCATTTGATGCAGCCGGAATCGAAATTCCATTTAACCGTATGGATGTTACAATCAGGAACTAACTTATGGAACAAAAGGTAAAATCTTCAAAAAACAAAACAATAGATTTTTCTGTTGAAGATGGACGGGAATATCTGAACCGATGCATCAAAGCAGAACCAGAAAAGCCATATTCTTTGGAAGAAATAACTGATAACATTTTGCTCGGAAAAAGTCTTTCGATATTGCCAAATCTTCCCCGGGGTTTTGTAGATCTATTGATTGCAGATCCGCCGTACAATATTGATAAACAGTTTGGTTCCTATAATTTTCATCAGTTGGATTACGAAGAATACGAAAGATACACAGAAATGTGGATTTCGGCTGTTGAACCCATTTTAAAACCAAATGCTTCAATCTATATATGCTGTGACTGGAAAAGCTCTTCTGCAATCGAAAGAGTTTTGAGCCGTCATTTTGCAGTGCGGAATCGAATTACCTGGCAGCGCGAAAAAGGGCGCGGTGCAATGCATAACTGGAAAAATGCCATGGAAGACATCTGGTTTGCAACCGTTCAAAAAAATGACGATTTTACGTTCAACTTGGGTGCAGTAAAACAGCGACGAAAGGTAATTGCGCCATATAAAATTGAAGGAAAGCCAAAGGATTGGGAAGAAACCGAAGACGGTAAATTCAGAAATACATTCCCTTCGAACTTTTGGGACGATATTTCTGTGCCCTATTGGTCGATGGCGGAAAATACAGCCCACCCCACTCAAAAACCGGAAAAACTGCTTGCAAAACTGATTCTTGCAAGTTCAAATCCTGGTGAAATGGTTTTTGATCCGTTTATGGGAAGTGGTTCTACAGCTGTTACTGCAAAAAAATTAGGAAGGCATTTTTCCGGCATCGAAATGAATGAACAGTATTGCGCCTGGGCACAAAAACGCCTCGAAATGGCAGATACAGATAAATCCATTCAAGGCTATTCCGACGGCGTTTTCTGGGAACGAAACACAAAGGCGTTTCAGTAATTAGTTTTCAGTGCTTTCTTCTGTGGTTTCAGATTCTTCGGTTGTTTCTGGAACAATATTTTTGTATACAAGCCGGATATTTTCAACTTCTGACTTATGGCGAGACTTAAGAAGGAGTGATTTTGTGTCGCCCTGGTAAATGTAACCAGAAGAATTGTAAGTCTCGAAACGATAGTCGCTTCTGAATGGAATATCGTAAATGTAAATTGACTTAAATTGTTCGATTCCGTTCAAAATCAAGTAATGTGAATACGAAAGCGGGAATGTAATTGAAACAGTGATTGTTCCTGCGTTGTCGTTTGCGTAAGTAACTTTTTCTGCACAAGTCCAAACCCATACAACCTGTCCGTTATCAAATGCAAGTATTTCAAAGTGTGGAAGATATGTATTTCCATGAACAACGATTGGATAGATTTCACCCAAAGTGTGAAGATCGAATGAAGCGTTTTCTTTAAGATAAGAATTGATAATCAAACGGCCGGCGCAGATATAACTCTGGTTATCTATTGCTGTACCGTAGCGCAGTAATGCATCTCCGGCAAGAACTGCCTGAACTACAGAAAGGAAAGTACCCTTTTCGCTCAAAGTGATGATGTTTGAATCAAAGGTACAAGCGCCTTCAATTTTGTTTACACATTTAGGGAGTGCATCGCGCAATGAATTTGCAAGTTCAGGATTTTTCTGTGAAAGTTCGTTGTATACATTAAGAATTGAAGCAGCCTGCTGAACAGAAAGAGTTTCAAAATCAGCGGCACAGGTTCGTGCAAATAAGCTTGCAATTGCCTGTGACCCCGGATGCATGCACATGTAGTCGGCGATGAATTTTGTAGAGTAAATGTCGTAGCTATCTGTTTCGTTTGCACGGGCAATGAGATTTGCGTATGAGTTAAGCTGCAGTTGAAGGGCTTCGTTAACCTTTGTCAAAGTGTCAAAGAAAGGTGAAGAAAGGAATGTTCGTGAAGAACTCTTCTTGAAGCTTGCAGGAACAGCATCCAATGCTTCGTTGTAGCGGCCTCGTTCTGCCATTGTTGCAACATAAGAAACGGTTTCCTGTTCTTCGATAACAGTTCCGTTTGTCTGCGACTGATTGAATGCCGAAATCAAATTGTTTTTCAGGTTATTTATAGTGCTTTCGTAAGCGCCCTGACTCGCTGTTTCAAGAGCAAGTGTCATATCGTAAGAGAAAGCGCGGGATTTGTTGTAGTAAACGTAAGAAGCAAAACGCTCTTTCTGTGTGAAGGTCACGCGATTAGAATCGATGTCACTTGCCGAAAGCTCCCAGTCTGTGTGCTTGGTTGAAATCTGAAGGCGTGTATCGCTCATAGAATTCATTGTTGCGCCTGCGGCAAAACCATACGGAATAGAAAATTCTGTTACATTTTTTGGCATGATTACTTCGATTGAAAGCTGAGCCTTTGGTGTTTCATCGCTGACAGAAAAACATACGGTAATGTCGTCAGAAAAATGAAGTCGGCATGAAAGTGGAGAAATCTTTTCCCAGGAAACAAGGCTTACGTCTTTTACTTTGAGATTTACGCGTGCTCTTGCAGGTTTTTCATCACTTCCTGAAAAAGTAATTCCATTGAACATCAATGAAAATTTATTTTTAAGGCTTTTTGAATCATTTTCGCCAAGAGATTCCAAAAGAGATATATGGAGATTTCCGAATTTTTCTGAAATAATCAAATCATTCTTAAACTGGAGTATAAAAATGCCGAGAATCAAAACGGCATAAATTATTAAAAGTGTGAGTGACTTTCTTAATATTTGTGTAAACATCTTAAATTCTAGTTTAATGATTGGGTGGATTTCAATCAACTGTATAAAAATTGGGGTAAAAATGAAAACAAAATTATTCTTAGTTGCGATGATTCTTGCTTTCGCTGTAAACAGGGGAGCATTTACAATTAATGCGCAGACAATAAGTTTTGCAGAAAAATTACAGTCTTACTTGGAAAAAGATGACATTAATGGGGCAATAAAGCTTTATGATACAATTCCTGCAAATCTTGCAAACGATGTAGATCTTAAGCTTTTGCATGCATCTCTTTTGATTTCTGTAAACCGACTTGCAGAAGCTGGTGCAATTACAAAAAGCCTGATGGATTCTGGAAATTCTTCTATTGATGTTTTGGAAATGAACGCAGAAATTGCGATGGCTGGAAAAAATAAAACAGAAATTGCAAACTCGGTGAAAACTTTGCTTGATTTGGATCCGTATAATCCAGTTGCGAATAATATTTTGGGAAATCAACAGGCTTTGCGAAAAAAGTATAAACTCGCTTTGGGTTACTACAAAAAATCACTTGTACGGGATTCGCAGAACGAAGAAGCGCTTTTTGGCTGCGGGCAGATGAATTATTATCTTGGAAATATCAGGGATTCACGCGAAAATTTCGAAGCACTCTTAAAATACCGTCCAAATGAAAGCCAGGCATATCTTTATCTTGGAAAACTTTGTGCAGAAGATGAAAAATATCTTGATGCAATTAAGAACGTAAACAAGGCAATTGAATTGAATCCGAATAATTCTGATTACTGGATTGATTTGGGGCAGTATCAGCGAAATACAGGAAAATTTGATGATGCCGAAAAATCATGGACTCGCGCAATAGAACTGGAACCAAATTATTTCTTGGGCTATACCTACCGCGCCGGGCTTTATGATGAACAGAATAAAATTGAGCTTGCTCTTAAGGATTATCACAAGATTGTGGAAACAAATCCAAAATACTATTTTGCTTTCGAAGAAATCGGAATTTTGGAATTCCATATGAAAAACTGGGCTGTAGCACGGGAATATTTTATGAAGGCAAACGCGATAAATTCTTCAACTGCTTATCAGCTCATGGTTCTTGCAACTTATCTTATGGAAAATAATTCTTTTGAAGCAAAGAAAATGGCAGAGGCATACATTAAGGCCGGTAACAAACAGGATATGAATTTTGCAAAGTCTATCGATTACAGTATGATTCGTCTTTATAAGGATCAGGGACCTGTCGGCTTGGAAAATTCTATTGCAAAGGAACTTGAAAAAATTACTGACAAAAATAAGCGCGGTAAAATGATGTATTATTTTGCCCTTTATTTTGAAATGAGAAATCATCCGGAAGTTTCTGCAGATTATTACAATAAAATTACAAAAATGCAGACTCCGATGTTTTTTGAATATCGACTTGCAGAATGGGCTTTGCAGCAGTAATTGCTTATTGAACAACAGGAATAATTATGTCTCAGACTCAGAAAATATTTGAAAAAAATGGAAGAAAAATCACTCTTATCGGAACTGCTCATATTTCCAAAGAAAGTATTGAAGAAGTAAAAAATACAATTTGCGAAATAAAGCCGGATTCTGTTGCCGTTGAATTGGACGAAAAAAGAGCTGATTCAATAAAAAATCCGGAAAAATATCGGGAGCTGGACATAATTAAGGTTCTTCGAAAAAACGAAGGATTTTTACTTCTTGCAAATCTTGTTATGGCTTCATTTCAAAAACGGATGGGTAGTAATGTCGGAATTAATCCCGGCGAAGAAATGATTTGCGCCATGAACACAGCAAATGAACTTGGAATTCCGGTACATCTTGTTGATCGCCCGGTACAGACAACTTTTAAGAGGGCATGGGCAAAAAGTTCTGGTTCCGGCAAGGTAAATCTGCTTTCTGCTTTATTTGCAAGCAGTTTTTCTAATGAAAAGATTTCTCAGGAAGAAGTAGAAAACCTCAAAAAATCTTCAGAAATGGATTCCATGATGAATGAACTTGCAGAGGCAATGCCCGCTGTAAAACAGGTTCTTATCGATGAACGCGATGAATTTATTGCCTGCCGCGTCTGGAATTGTCTTGGTTCAAATACAGTTGCTGTAATTGGTGCGGGGCACATGGAAGGCGTTTTTGCGCAGCTTGAAAAAATTGCTTCCGGTGAAAAAACTGCTGATACGACCGAAATTGAAAAGGTACCGCCAAAAAAACTGAGTTCCAAAATTGCAGTGTGGTTAATCCCTGCTGTTATCATTGCGCTTATTGCATACGGTTTTTATCTCGGCGGAAAAGATGTTGGGCAAAAAATGGTTTTGGGCTGGATTTTGTGGAACGGTATTCTTTCGGCCCTGGGGGCAATAATTGCCGGCGCACATCCGCTTACAGTTCTGGTTTCATTCGTTGGAGCTCCGGTTACTTCGCTTTGTCCGTTTATCGGGGTTGGTTTTGTTGCCGGCGCTGTTCAGGCACT
Organism: uncultured Treponema sp.; assembly: GCA_946185185.1. Classification (GTDB taxonomy): domain Bacteria; phylum Spirochaetota; class Spirochaetia; order Treponematales; family Treponemataceae; genus Treponema_D. Next base: position 12,226 of record CAMHIV010000003.1, read on the forward strand.
TGTAAAAAAGCCACAGGTTCGGGATTTAGAAAACCTTTCTGACGAAGCTGGTTCAATAAAAGGTTTTTACCGCAACAAACTTTTAAGAGTTCTGCTGGTATTTGTACTTTCTTCACTTGGAAGTTCAGCGGGGACATTTGTTGCCGGCGCTGGAATCGTAGTGAATTTTTCGGCTCTGATTTCTAGAATTTTCAGCGGTTTGAAGTAACTTTTTATATATTCCGTTTTTTATTGCTTGTATGAAGAAACTGATTTTTGCGCTGCTTCTTGCCTGTTTTTTTTCTTTGCTGGGGGCAGAACCAAAACTTGAAAACTATCTTATGAATGATCTGGAACTTCAGCGGCTTGCTCTGGAGTTTCAAAAAAGTCAGCTTTCTTCAAAAAAAACTTCGATAGAAAATGGAATAAACATCGAACTTTCTTCCGGTACAGCAAGATTTACTTTCAGTGACGACGGAAACAGTGTTTCGATTTCTCCTTCCGTAAAATTTTCTGCACCACAGGCTTCAAATCTTTCGCTTTCGGCAAGTTCTTCAATAAAAATCACGGATGGCGAAAATAATTCTTCAGATACTTCGATTTCTATGGGAATAGATTTAGTTTCTTCTTCAATGCTGAATCGCAAAATAGCACTAAAAAAGTCAGAGCGTTCAGAGCTTGAAGCAAAACGTGCTTTTCAAAATCGTGCACTGGAAGCAGAAAAGGAATTTTATACAGAACTTAAAAACTTGTTTTCTTCCGCAAGTTCAATCGTTTCTAAGCAGAAGGATTTGTATGACGATTCAATAAGCCTCGATGAAATTAAAGCAAAGGGCTATTCAAAATCTTCTTCAAAATATCGTCAGGCAGAAATGAAAGTTCATTCTGACAAGCATGAAGTGGAAACTCTCATAAAAAAGCTGGAACATGACTGTGCAGTTTTTGCTGCAAAATGTGGAATTGAGTTTGAATCGGGATCAAATCCAAAGGATTTTTTACCTTCAGAAATTTTGGAGAGCCGGCCGGTTGATATTCTTTCCTTCAAAAAAAGCGATTACATAAAAATTGAAAATGCAAATTATGCTCACGATTTAGCAGAATTGGAACGAAAAGCCGACCGTGATTTTACATTGACTGCAAATGGCGGCTACACATTAAAAAATTCAAATACAAGTTTTACCAGTTCCACAACGACAGAAAATGGCAAAACTACGACCGTAAGTTCAGAAAAGTCTGATACTGTGGATGTCGGATTAAACGCAAGCTGGAAAGGTATTTCACTTGGAGCAGGTGTAAATATTCCTCTGAATTCAGAAACAAATCCGGTTTATTCAGTTTCTGCAACTTTAAAGCCAAATACCTTTAGAACTCGCAAAATTGAAAAGAAAACTTCGCTTTTGACAGAAGAACAGGAAATGATTGCGATTCAATCAGCGGAAGAAGATTATGAAACAAATGTGGTTGATAAACAGACGGAACTGGAATCAATTCTCTGGTCGAAAAAAACAAATTCCGAAACTTTTGCCCTATGGGAAGAGCTTGAAAACGATGAAAAAAAATGGTTTGACGCAGGTATCGTAAAAGAAAGTGAATATCTGAATGCTTTTGCAAACAAGGAATTATACCGGCTGAAAATGCTGATAAATAATATAGAATTGATAATTTATAACGCTTCTACAAAATTACTTTTTTGTCGGGATTATGAATTTAATGCCGTTAAGTGAGCGGTGGTTGAGGCTCTCGAAACCACCAATAAAGGTCATTTCGACGAGCTCAATGACCGTAAGTCAATGTCATTGGAGTATGAGTTTTTAGAAGGATAGCAGGTGACATATGAATAAAAAGCAAAAAATTAAATTGATAATTGCAGGTCTAATTTTCCTGTTTGTGGTAATTGTAACACTTGTAGTTGTAAAAAGACTTCTTACTAAAAATGAATTGGATTCCACGGTTTATCAGGTAAAAAAGGAAACCTATGAAAACTGCATAGAAATTGCAGGAACTGTTTCTGCCGCGGAAGAACAGACTCTTCAGGCTCTGGGGGACGGCACTGTACTTGGTGTTTATGTGAAAAAAGGCGATAAGCTGAAAAAAGGCGATTTGATAATTCAGCTGGATGCCACAGAACAGGAATATAATCTGGCAAAACTGGATTACGATATGGCATCCACAAAAATTTCCGGTTCGAAAAAGGAATATGAACTTCAGCAAAAGCAGCGCCTTTCGCTTTTGCGCAAAATTGAAGACAGAAAAGTAACTGCAACTTTTGACGGAATCATCGCCGATCTGGATGTTTCTGTAGGAGACTCTCTTGAAGCAAAGGATTCTGTCGGAACTCTGGTGAATATCGATTATCTTACGGCAGAAGTTGAAATTGCGGAAACAGATGTTTCAAAATTAAAAGTTGGTCAAAAGGTTGATTTTACCTTCCCTGCGTATAGCGGCGAAACAATTCAGGGGTATGTAGTAAGCTGGCCGGCAATCGGTGAAGTAACAAGTCGTGGGGCAACAATCGTAAAAGCTAAAATCCGAATCGATGAATTTCCGGAAGAAATTTTGCCGAATTATTCGTTTACTGGAAAAATCCAGATTACAGATCCGATAGAAAATATCGTTGTAGAAAAATATGCGGTTGCTTACGAAAATCACGAGGCTTATGTTGTAACAGCAGGCGGCAAGCGCATAGATGTAAAAGTTCAGCCTTATGGACGAACCTATGTAAAAGTTCTTGAAGGCTTGAGTGGCGGTGAAGTCTTAAAAGCTCAGAGTAAGTCGGAAGTTTCAGGAATGAACAGAATGCGTCCGGGGGCTGGAAACATGAAGAATGATCCAAAAATGGGTGCGGGCGGTCCACCTCCGGGAGGATTTTAATATGGCTGAAAAATCAGATGAAAAATCCGTCATTTACATGGAAAACGTAAAAAAAATATACCAGATGGGAGAAGAACAGGTTTTTGCTCTCAGAGAAATTAGTTTTGACATCAAAAAGGGCGAATTCGTTTCGATAATGGGACCGTCCGGCTCTGGAAAATCCACCTGCATGAATATGATTGGTTGTCTTGACCGCCCGACTTCTGGAATTGTAAAAATCGGCGGAAAAAACACTTCCTCGATGAGCGAAAAAGAACTTGCAGTTTTGCGCAATAAAATAATCGGCTTTGTTTTTCAGCAATATCATCTGCTTTCTGGATTGAGCGTTTTGGAAAATGTAATGCTTCCTCTAAGATACATGGGCTTGGAAAAACACAAACGCATACCGCTTGCCATTGAAGCCCTTGAAAAAGTACAGCTTTCAGACCGAATGAATCATCGTCCGCATGAACTTTCTGGCGGACAAAAGCAACGGGCTGCAATTGCAAGAGCCATGGTAACTTCACCGGATATAATTCTTGCCGACGAGCCTACCGGTGCCTTGGATAGCAAAACTGGCAAAGCAGTAATGGAATTGTTTCGTAAAATAAATCAAAACGGAACAACTGTTGTAATCGTAACCCATGATCCGGGAATTGGAGAAAGTGCCGACCGATGCATTCGAATTTTAGATGGCAATATTCAAAGCGATGAAAAACTGAGAGGGTAGTATGTTTGAAGATTTTATTGATGCTCTTTCAAATTTCAGACGGAATAAAACACGTACTCTTCTTTCGCTTTTAGGAGTGATAATCGGAGTTGCTTCTGTAATCGTAATTACCAGCATGGGTTCAAGTTCTACTCAACAGGTGAAGGACACTTTTGGCTCATGCGGAGTTGATGTGGTGAGCGTTTCTACCGGTTTTATGCGTCGCAAAAGAGATGCTGTAACAATTACCTTTGATGAAGCCTTCCGGGAAAACCTTTTTGGTGCTGTAAAAAATATAAAGCAAATCTGGTATAAAAATTCTTTGAACGCAACAGTGTCTTACGGTGAAACAAGTTCAACTGTAAACTGCTCCGCTGTGGAAACCGGTTACCTGGAAATGTACGGTATAAATCTGGAATACGGGCGCTACATAAATGTAACAGACGATCAGGAAGGAACCCAAAAAATTATTCTTGGGCATACAATTGCACAGGCTTTGTTTCCGGCTGGCGACGGCGAAGGAAAAATGGTTCTGGTTACAACAAATAACATTTCTTTCGCCTTTGAAGTAATTGGTGTACTGGTAGAAAATTCCAGTGGTATGGAACAGACGGATAATGCGGCTTTTATTCCTCGTGGTTTTTACGCAAAAAAAATCAGTCCGAATCCAGCCGCTTCAACAGTGATGGTTCAGGCTGTTTCTGCTGAAAAAGCTGTGGAGCTGGTTTCCACTTTGGAAACTTATTGCGAAAAGCTTACTGGAACTTCTTATTCAGTAAATGTAATGAGCATGCAGACGTTGATTAATCAGATAAATTCGATTACCACAACCATGAGTGTGATGTTGAGTGCAATCGCTGCAATTTCGCTTTTAGTCGGCGGAATCGGAATTATGAATATAATGATTGTAACTGTTACAGAGCGCAGGCAGGAAATCGGAATCCGTAAGGCTCTCGGTGCCAGTCCGGCAGATATACGCCGGCAGTTTTTAATTGAATCAGCATCAATAACACTAATTGGCGGGGGTGTTGGCATTTTTCTTGGAATTGTTATAAGTCTTGCAGTTGAATATGTGAGGTCGCTTTCCTATGTAATAAGTTGGCCTGCATGCGTGATTGCCTTTATATTTTCTGTATTCGTAGGCATATTCTTCGGCCTGAACCCCGCCGCTCGTGCCGCAAAACTGGATCCAGTACTAGCACTGGCGGGTGAATAATATGTTGAACGACGAGTTGGAAAGATTAATTAAAAATGGCGGGAGGGAGTAGAGCGATGAATAAAAACACTCTGTTAGTGAGCAAAACTTCGTTTTGCTTGCTAGTTTTTGCATGCAAAAACTAGCGGTAACGGTGGTATAATTACTAACTAGAGTAAAAATTACAACCGTTACACATTCCACTCAATGCTCCCTCGCGCCATTTTAATTAATTTTTTGCAATCTCGGTGTTCGCATTTTTAATTATGTTTTTGAACACTCGGCATTCAACATTATTTGTTTTCCAGCGCTCGGATACGGTCTATCAGGGTTGGATGATCGTAGTTCCAGAACACATAGAGTTTTGGCGGGAGCAGTTCGCTCAGGTTTTCGCTGTTCAGTTTTATCAGACCGGAAATAAGGGCGTCCGGACTTCCTGTAAGCTTTGCAGAGAAGGCGTCGGCCTGGTATTCGTCGCGGCGTGAAAGTGAACTTGTAAGTGGTGAAAGCAATTCAGAAATTGAACCGGCAACCAGATTTGCCAGGAATAAGCCGATAAACTGAATTGATTCAACAGGGATTGCGGCTACTGCAAAACCGAAGCCCGTATAAATTGCTGTGTGCTGGGCGATAAAGAAAAGCAAATATGTAAGTGCACACATAATTGGAATTAGCACAATGAATCTTCGGATAATGTGATGAAGTTTATAGTGACCAAGCTCGTGTCCAAGAACGGCAACAAGTTCGTCTGTGGTCAGCTGTTTAATGAGTGTATCGTACAAAACTATGCGCTTAGATTTTCCAAATCCCCCGAAATATGCGTTGGAGTGGCCGCTTCGTTTTGATGCATCCATTACGAAAATTCCGCTGGCTTTGAAACCAAGATTTTCCATGAGCTGAGAAATCTTTGTCTTAAGTTCACCGTCTTCCAGTGGAGTGAATTTGTTGAACATAGGTGCGATTACAAGAGGGTATAAAACCTGCATAATCAGTGTGAACGCAAATACAACGCAAACAAGCAAAATCCACCAGGTTTTAACGAAGAAGGTTAAAACTGCGATTACAACAGCCATCAAAACGATTCCAAGAATTCCTGAAACTAAGGTTGATTTTACTTGATCTACGAGCCAGAGTTTAAAAGTCATTTTTGAAAAACCGAATTTCTTTTCGATTATAAATTCGTGAATCAAATCAAACGGAATTGAAAGAATGGAAGATGGTATCCCAATTAAAAAGAAAAATAGCAGGGAACACAAATAAGTGCTCAAAAATCCATTCGGAAAACCAGTGTAACGGCATACAACATTGAACATCCATGGATAAAATCCACTGAATACCAGAATGAATGTAAGTACAGTTGAACTTAAAGATTTCGGAATCCACAAATAATACTTTGCGTTTTCGTAGGCACTTATTTTTGCAAGCTTTTCACGGTCAAAAACTTCTGCGGCAGAAAACTTTTCCAGTTCGGCAGGTAATTTTCCCCCGTTTTTTATTCGTGCGCGAAAATCAACAAATTCCAAAAACTGATTGATTAAAAAGGTAAGAACGGTTCCGATTATAAAAATCTGAACAAAAATATTTGATAAAACAACTTTCGTCATAATCGAAGTTTAGCACAATTGAATTAAAAGGTCGAATGTCGGGTTTTATAATTTTTATGGATTTTCAAAACCCGTCCTTCGATCTTATAGTTTATTGCTATAACTTAGCATAAAAAACTTGTATTAGAACAAAAAACTGGAATCTTATATAACCTACATATCGGCGGTTGAACGGGTGGCGAAAGCTGCTGCATAACTTGCTGCCGGAATATTTAATTAGGTTCCCTAAAGGTGAGGGGAACAGGTGAGGTTATATTATGAAGAAAAATGTTTTTGCGAAAATTGGTGGTTTGGCAATAGGTCTTGCATTGTTTTCAGGATTTTTTACTTCTTGTGGAAAATCTAGTGAAAATCTTATTCGCGTTGGTGTATGTGCAGGTCCATACGGAGATATGTTTGTAGAAGCTATTCAGCCTGAACTTGAAAAGAAAGGGTATAAGGTAAAGATTGTTGAATTTTCTGACTATGTTCAGCCAAACAATGCTCTTGCAGAAAAAGAAATTGATGTAAATGCATTTCAGCATTCAACATATCTTAAAAAGTTCTCAAAAGATCACAACTTGGATTTGCAGTATTTGACAGAAATTCCAACTGCTGCAATGGCAATCTTTTCTGCTAAATACGAATCGATTGCAGCTTTGCCAGAAGGAAGCGTAATTGCAATTCCAAACGATGATACAAACCTTGCACGCGCAATTCGTGTTCTTGCTCAGACTGGTGCCGTTAAGATTGATCCAAAAATCGATGCAAGTAAAGCAACTGTTAAGGATATTGCAGTAAACGACAAGCACTTTACATTCAAAGAAGTAAATGCAGAAATCCTTCCAAGCGTTTTGGACAGTGTTGGAGCTGCTATTATAAACGGAAACTACGCAATGAGCGCAGGTCTTAAACTTAGCGATGCAGTTTACAATGAACAGCTTCAGGCTGGTTACTTCAATGTAATCGCTGTTCGCACAGAAGATGTAGAAAAGGATTTCTCTAAGGAAATCTACAATATTGTACACTCTGACGGATTCAGAAAAGTAATTGAAAATCCAAAAGGTCAGTATGTAGCATTTGGACGTCCTGTAGACTATAACAAATAAAATTTAAAAACAGTTTTTAATCCATGTTAATGTGAAGGACTGAAATATGTCCTTCACAACTTGTTTTTTTTGGAGTTGTGAATGATTCAGTTCAATAATGTTAGCGTTAGCTTTAAGGATGGAAAGAAACCTGTAAATGCTGTTAAAAATGTAACTTTTGCAATTGAAGAAAAGGACATTTTCGGCATTGCGGGTGGGAGTGGTGCTGGTAAAAGTACTCTTTTGAGGACAATAAACCAGCTTCAGAAGATTACAGATGGTGATGTAATTGTAAATGGAAAAGCCGTAAAAGAGCTTAAACATAAGGAACTTCATGATTTGCGCCGCAATGTGGGCATGATTTTCCAGCATTTTAATCTGGCAGAAAGCAAGACTGTTTATGAAAATATAGCGTTTAGTCTTGAAGATGCAGGATGGAAAAAAGAAGATATCGAAAAGAGAGTTGCAGAACTCCTCGAATTCGTAAAGATTTCTGAAAAAAGGGATGTATACCCGGCAAAGCTTTCCGGCGGGCAGAAACAGCGTGTAGCAATTGCCAGAGCTCTTGCAAATAATACTAAGATTCTTTTGTGTGACGAGCCTACCAGTGCTCTTGATGCAGAAACCACTAATTCAGTATTAAAACTTCTGCGCGAAGTAAATGAAAAACTGGGTGTTACTATTGTAATTATTACTCACGAACTTGATGTAATTAAATCAATCTGTAACAAAGTTGCAGTAATGCGTAACGGTGAAGTTGTTGAGCTTGGAGATGTATACGAAGTATTTACAAATCCAAAGCATGAATTTACTAAGGAACTTTTGAGCCACGGTCAGAACTTTAAGCTGCCGGAAGAAGTAGTTCATAATGTAAAAGGTGACATTTATAAACTTACATATAAAGGCGATGGTGCTACAGAAAGCATCCTTTCGCAGGTTACAGCTGAGCATAAAGTGCAGTTCAATATCCTTCATGGAAAAATTGAATACATAAGCTCAAGACCATTGGGAATTCTTTTTGTTAATTTCAGCGGTGATGAAAAGTCTGTTCAGTCTGTTATTGATGAACTGAAAACAAAGATTTTTAAGCTTGAAAAATACGAACACTAATTTATAAGTCGTAAATCAGGAGGCACTATGTTACAGAGCATATTTAAGGTAAAAGGCGATATTCTTGCTTCGTTGGGGCAGACATTCTATATGGTAGTGATTTCGGTTGTAATCGGAATTATTTTTGGAACATTAATCGGGCTTGTTCTGTATACGACAGAAAATCCTCTCTTTGTGCGCAAGAGAATAGTAAACAGAATTGTTGGAGCCATTATTAATGTGGTTCAGTCGGTTCCGTTTTTGATTCTGATGGTTCTTCTTCTTCCACTTTCTAAGCTGGTTGTAGGGACAAAAATCGGTTCAAAAGCTGTTCTTGTACCCCTTAGTATCGCTGCAGTTGCATTTTTTGCACGTCTTAGCGAAGCCAGTTTTACGGATGTTTCAAAGGGAGTTATAGAAGCATTTATTTCTACAGGTGCAAGTAAGGCCAAGGTTATTGTTAAGATTCTTATTCCGGAGGCTTTGCCATCTTTGGTAAGAAATATTACAGTAACAACTGTTGCAATTCTTGGGTTTTCAGCAATGGCAGGACTTGTTGGCGGCGGAGGACTAGGAGATCTTGCGTACCGTTATGGGTATCAGCGCTATCAGAGCGAAATCATGATTATATGTGTACTTATTTTGATTGTTCTGGTACAGGGCATTCAGGCATTGGGAGAATGGGGAGTTAAAAAAGTAAGTAAAAAATAACACGATAAGTATTTTCGTGAGAAACAATCATGTTGACATCTCCATATTTGGATTTAGAATAAAATTTACTAGATACACTATGGAGATGGCTTTATGATACACATTGGTATAAAAAAGATTGGAACTAAATTAATCCTAGCATTTTCTGCAATCGTTCTTTTTTCCGTATTCATGGTTTCGGTACCTATTCTAACAAGACAGATTGCAGCCGTTAAAGAAAACACAAGAATTACTGCGACAGATCAGATGGAATCTGCCCGACTTGCCGTTGAAACCTTCCTTGCAAAACCTTATTGCTTTGTAAAAGATACTTCCCTTTATGTAAAGCGAGCAAGACTTCAACTTGAACAAACACAAAAAGACTTTGAAACCCTTGTAGACGGTGACCCTTCCATAATTTGTCTTTATTACGCAGACGAAGTCCCTATGAACAAAGGAGGACTGTTCTATTCAGGTGATGGCTGGGTTCCAGATAGTGATTACGATAAGTATTCAAGAGACTGGTTCAAAGATTCGATGAATAAGAAGGGTGTGCTTCTTACAGAACCTTATGTCGATGAAACTACAAAGGAACTTGTAACAACTGTAAGTACTGCAGTTTATCGTGATAATGGTTCATTTGCTGGTGTTGTAGGCGTTGATATTTTCTTAAAAACTTTGAACTCCCTTGTAGATGCAATCAAGCTTACAGAAGGTGGAAAATCATATATTCTCGACATGAATGGTTATACCTTACAAATGATGATTTGAGCAAGGTTTGCAGCGCAAATTTCTTTGAAGATTATTCAATTCTTGCAAATTACAAAAACCGCTTAAACAGTGAAGTATTTGTAGAAACAAATGCAGTTGGCGGTTATTACATTGCTTCTCAGGTTGTAAGTAAAGATGCCGGTTGGGTTTTAGTTACTGTCGGAAGGTCTGCCGAATTGTTTAAATCTTTGCGTCAGAGCATGGTTTTGATTGCAATTATGGCAGTTATTACGGTTATAATTTCATTGGGTCTGGCATTTGTTGTTTCTTCCCGAATTGTAAATCCTATTACAATAGTTGATAAAACTATAAATGGAATTGCAAGTGGTAATGCGGATTTGACCAAACGAATTGAAGTTACCTCGCGAGACGAAATTGGTAGTCTTGTAGGCGGATTTAATAGTTTTGCGGAAAAACTTCAGTCGATTATCAGTGAGGTAAAAGATTCCAAAGAAGAGCTTAGAGAAGCCGGTGATTTGATGACTTCTAATGCGCAGGACACTGCAGCTTCTATTACCCAAATCATTGCAAACATCGAAAGCATGAATTCACAGATTGGAAATCAGTCAAAGAGTGTAGATCAGACAGCAGCGGCCGTAAATGAAATTGCTTCTAACATTGAATCTTTGGAAAAAATGATTGAAACACAGTCCAGCGGAGTAACACAGGCTTCTGCTGCCGTTGAAGAAATGATTGGAAACATTAGTTCTGTAAACCAGTCTGTTGAAAAAATGGCAGCATCGTTTAAGGATTTGGAAACAAATACTCAAAGTGGAATTAATAAGCAGCAGGCTGTAGATGAACAGATTAAGAGTATTGAACAGCAGTCAAGTATGCTTCAGGAAGCAAATGCTGCGATTTCTTCTATTGCGGAACAGACAAATCTTCTTGCTATGAACGCCGCAATCGAAGCTGCTCATGCAGGTGAAGCTGGAAAAGGTTTTGCGGTTGTTGCCGATGAAATTCGAAAGCTTTCTGAAACTTCTACACAGCAGTCAAAGACAATTGGTGAACAGTTGAATAATATTCAGAATTCGATTGTAACCGTAGTTCAGGCTTCTGCTGATTCAAATCAGGCGTTCTCATCTGTTTCTCAGCAGATCAGTGATACTGATGAACTTATTACTCAGATTAAATCTGCTATGCAGGAACAGCAGGAAGGTTCAAAACAGATTACAGATGCACTTCATTGTATGAATGACAGTACTTCCGAAGTACGCACTGCTGCTACAGAAATGAACGAAGGTAACAGAATGATTTTGAATGAAGTTACCGCTTTGCAGGAATTTACCCGCGCCATGAAAGGCAGTATGGAAGAAATGTCGATTGGTGCCGAAAAGATTAACGAAACTGGAGCTTCTTTAAGTACAATTTCAAGTTCTGTAAAAGATTCAATCGATAAGATTGGCGATCAGATTGATCAGTTTAGAGTTTAAACTTTTCGTAAAATTGCGTTCCTGGTGTGATTCATTTCATTATTGAACACAACGCTATTATATCGTATAGTTTTGAAATAATTGCGTTGTTTTAAGGTGATATGATGGATTCTTCATTTTTCGATTATGATAAATTTAAACGGGACGATATTCGTGCTGTTGATGCAAAATTTGAAGCAAATAAAATTGCATTTGCGCCAATGTGCTATCAGGCAATCCGCACAATGATTGAACTCGGTCTTCTTCAGGCAATTGAAGATGCCGGTGACGACGGAATAAACCGCACAGAACTGGCAAAAAAGGCCGGTATTTCTGAATACGGCGCAGGCGTTCTCTGCGAAATGGCACTTGGAATGAACGTAATCAAGCTCAGTCAGGATTCAGTTTCAGGTTCACCGGACAAAGAAAAGTTCACACTTGGAAAAATCGGCTGGATGCTACTTGAAGATGACCTTACAAAAGTAAATTTCTGGTTTACAAACGACATCTGCTACGAAGGTGCCTGGAAATTAAAGGAATCAATCGTAAACGGAAAGCCGGAAGGACTTAAGGTTTTCGGCGACCAGTGGACTACAGTTTACGAAGCACTTTCAACACTCCCTGAAAAAGCAAAAAAATCCTGGTTTGAATTCGACCACTTTTACAGCGACATCGCTTTCCCGGAAGCACTTCCAATCGTATTTGCAGAAAAACCAAAAACAATGATAGATATCGGCGGAAACACAGCAAAATGGTCTATCAGCTGTTGCCGCTACAATCCTGATGTAAAAATGACAATCGTGGATTTACCTGGCCAGACTGCTGTTGCAGAAAAAAATGCCGCAGCCGCAGGTTTTGCAGACAGAATCGGCTTCTGCACAGGAAATGTTCTCGATGAAACAACAAAGCTTCCGTCTAGCCCAGATGCAGTTTGGATGAGCCAGTTTCTGGACTGCTTCAGCCTTCATCAGATTACAAAAATCTTAAAGAAAGTGTACGCTGCGGCAACTCCAGAAACCAACGTATATGTTCTTGAACCCCTCTGGGATAAGCAGCATTTTGAAGCGTCGTCGTATTCGCTTATGGCAACTTCGCTTTACTTCACCTGTATTGCAAACGGAAACAGCAAAATGTACCGCTACGAAGAACTTGTAAATGCCATTGGTGAAGCGGGCTTTGAACTTAAAACTGCTCACCACAATTTGGGAAGCAATGCCTACAGCCTCCTGGTATTCAGAAAGAAATAATGTCAAAGATTTATATATCAAACTTACACACATGGAACGCCTCCCCTGAAAATCCAAAGGAAAAGCCTAAGCTGGAATTTGCCGACCCGCTTTTTAAGCGCCGTTTGAGCCAGATTACCCGCATGACCATTCAGGTGGTACACGACTTAATCGAAGAAGTTCCAGAAGCCGCCCAGTACAAGCAGGTTTTTGTTTCATTCCGCGGTGAAATTGAACGGGAATTTACAATCAATAGAGGAATCATCGAAGATTCCGAAATTCTTCCGGCTGGCTTCAGCCTTTCGGTTTTTAATACACCGATTGCAGCTGCCAGTCTTTCCCTTGGATTAAAAGCAGGCTATTCTGTAATTTATCCAGGCAAGTCTAATTTTAAGGACGGGCTTCTGGGCGCCGCAGCTCCTGTTCTTTCTGGAAGCGAAGAAAAAATAATCCTTGTTTACGCGGATGAATATGTCCCGGACGAATACGGTTTACTTAAGCCGGGAATGAATGCTGGTTCTGCATTTGCCTGTATCATAAGTGCCGTTGATATAAAAGAATCTGTGTCAGTTGATTTGAATGATTCAACTTTTGCAGAAGGACTAAATCCTGAAAAATTTATAAAATTGTTTAAAGGGTAAAATATGGCTAAGGAATCAAAAGAAGAAATTAAACAGAAGTACAATCATGATGAACTCCCGCCGGTAAAATGGTACCGCTTTCCGTTGTGGTGCTATCAGTGTTTTGTAAAATTGTTTTGTTATGTTTTCTTTGGAACTGGAAGTGTAGTTCTTGCGCTGCTTATTTTTCCATGGATAAGAGTCTTTCATCACGATAAGGAAACTTTTCAGATTAAGGCGCGTGAATTTGTTTCTGCTTCTTTCAGAATGTTTGCAAATGTTATGCGTGCAACAGGTGCGCTTTCTTTACTCGTTTCAAAAGAAGAACGGGCTAGATTCCGAAATATTCATGGAAAAATTATTATCGCAAATCATCCTTCTATGCTTGATTTCGTTTTTATTATGTCACTTGTTCCAAATGCAAACTGTATTGTACGCGGCGGACTTGCAAATACTGTGCTCGGTGGTGTTATCCGCCAGTGTTATATTGTAAATACCCTCGATTTTGACGAGCTTTGCAGACTTTGCAAACAGACAATTGATGAAGGAAATAACGTAATTATCTTCCCTGAAGGAACACGAACTCCGCGTCATGGCAAAAATCCTTATAAAAAAGGTGCTGCTCGGATTGCATATTATTCAAAATGCGATGTTCAGCCTGTTTTGGTTGGTGGAAACGATAAATATGGTCTTGGAAAACATGATCCGTTCTGGAGTTATAATCACACAGAACGTTATATTTACGATTTTTCACTTTTGCCGGAAATTAAAATTGATGAGTATAAAGATTTAACAGAAACAATTGCAGCAAAGAGACTTACTTCTAAAATGGAAGAAGTTTTGTATGCAGCTGTTCGTGAAAATGATACTAAATATGTAACAAATCGTGATAAGGAATAAATCGTTCTCAAGAGTTTTGCGTGTTGATTTTTTTAGTATAGTTTTATAAAATAAAATCCCAGTGTTTAAAAATGGGCTGAGCGATTGTTTTTATGGGAGTTCATGGTGGACGAACTTAAAAAAGAGATTAAAGAAGTTATTATTTCTACTCTTCAGTTAGAAGATATTAAGCCGGAAAATATTGTTGACTCTGAGCCACTGTTTGGAGATGGTCTTGGACTAGATTCTATTGATGCATTGGAATTGGGCGTGGGTCTTAAAAAACATTTTGGTGTAAAATTTTCTTCTGATAGTGCAGATAATAAAAAGCATTTTGCATCGGTTGATGCTTTGGCTGAATATATTAATCAGGTAAGAGGTTAAATTATGTCTAAAGACGAAATTTTTGGAAAGCTCAAGGTATTCTTGTTTCTGAATTTGAAATTGATGAGGATTCTATTACTCCAGAAGCAACTTTGTTTGACGATTTGGAACTTGACTCAATCGATTCAATTGACTTGATTCAGAAAATGAAGGAATTCATGCCAGCTGGTACTAAATTTGATCCTGCAATTTTCAAGACAGTTAAGACTGTTCAGGACGTTGTAGAAGCTCTTGTACCTTACATGGCATAACAAAGGATTAATGAAAAGGTTCTTTAGAGTTCTTTTTTATATCGTTGCGGCAATCTATCCGGTGCTTGTGTTTACAATGCTTGTTGTATTCAAGTTGCCGGTTCGGATATTGTCGCTTTGTGTGGTTGCCCTTGCGTTTGCATTCTTTTTGAGTGCTACCGGCAGCCGCAATTCTGACGCTGAATCAGAAAAAAAAGCGCTGGACTGGCGGCCTATGCTGAGTTCCGCGCTTTTTTTATTGGCAGGAATTTTTTGTTTTGCGTTTAATTCAAAAATCTTCCTGAAGTTATATTCTGTTGCAATTTCCGCAACGCTTTTATGTGTTTTTGGTTCTTCGCTTTTTTTCAAGCCGAATATTATTTTTCGTTTTGCGTGTTTGAGCGATAAAAGCATAAAAGGTTCTTCTTTTGAAAATCAAGTTAACGGATATTGCCGGAAAGTAACGATTGTCTGGTGTGCTTTTTTTATAATTAATGGTTCGATTTCTGCATTTACGTCACTGCATGATTTTGGCTCTGACGTTCTGAATGATAAAATCTGGTCTGCCTATAATGGCGGAATTTCATATATTTTAATGGGACTGCTTTTTACAGTTGAATTTATCGTAAGAAAAATGGTGGATAAAAAAATGACAAAAGCTTTTTCTTTTACAAAGTTTACGGCTGATTCTAGAAAAGATGATTACGTTCTGTGTTATGAAAATGTGTGGTCGGATAAAAAATATAAGACCTGGAAAGATTTTCTTGTTGATTCTGCAAAGATGCGCGCTTTTATTTCAAAAAATCCAAATGACGACTGGATTCTTCATTGTGAAGATTACTGGTATTTTTTGTGCACTTTTGTTGCTCTTTTGCAGTGTAATAAACGAATTTTGCTGACACAGAATATTTCTGAAAGCTTTATCGAGGAAATAAAAACTCCTGGTGTAGAATTTTTAACAGATCAGAATGCGCCGGATTCAACTTCGATTGCGGATTTAATTGAAAACAGTGAAACTCCTGATGAAAAATTTATTCGCAATCTTCCTGTATTAAATGCAGATGAAACCCGGATTTTGATGTATACAAGCGGGTCAACCGGAAAGCCAAAAGCTGTTCCACAGCGAATGACAGAATTTGAAGCTGATAATGCATTTATTATTTCAAAATGGGCGAAAGAATTCACTTCAAGAAAACTGGTAACTACGGTTAGCCAGCACCACATTTATGGATTCTTATTCGGTTCATCTCTGCCGTTTACCCTTGGAGTTCCGTTCCGCCGCACAAGAGTTACTTTCCCGGAAGAATTTGAAACATTAAACGACGAAGAATACATGATAATTGCAACTCCAGCTTTTTTGAAAAGAACAATTGAAGTTGAAGAAAAATTACCGCTTAAAAACCCATGGATTTTTACAAGCGGCGGAGCCTGTACTCCGGAAGTTGCTTCCCGCACAGAAACTGTGTTTGGCTTCTGCCCGCTGGAAGTTTATGGTTCAACAGAAACAAGTGGAATTGCTTACCGCCAGCAGAATAAGGACGGGCTCAAATTTACTCCGTTTGACAATGCAAAATTGTGGCTCGGTGATGACGGTTGTTTGCGTATTGTTTCACCGTACATCAAAAATCCGGAAGGCTTTGCGACTGCAGACCTTGCAGAATTTTTTGAAGACGGCAGATTCATTTTGAAAGGGCGTTCAGATTCAATTGTAAAAATAGAAGAAAAACGCATTTCTACGACAGAAGTTGAAAATCGTTTGCTCGAAAGCGGGCTTGTTTCGGATGTAAAAGTAGTTGCTTTGCAGAATGAAATTCGTCAGTACCTTGCAGCTGCAATCGTTCTTAATGCGGAAGGTAAGAAAAAATTTGTCGATACAGAAAAATATCTTATCAATCGCTGGTTCCACGACTTTTTGATGCAGTTCTTTGAAAATGTTGTTCTTCCAAAAAAGTGGCGATTTGTTGATGCGCTCCCGGTTGATGTTCAGGGTAAAAAGCATAAAGATGAAATAATTGCCATGTTTAATGCTGAATAGGTAGTGGCGCTCTGGATTGAGTTTGTCGAAAGCACATGATATTATACATGAGAGGATTTTATGAGTCAGAATTTGCACGATATCAAAGATGAAAAAGTAGTTTTAAAAGAAGAAAATAAGGTAAGTCTTGAATTTGTTATTCCGTCTACAAGTGATTTTTTCGACGGCCATTTTCCGGAATTCAAGCTTCTTCCTGCTGTTGCACAGTTTGAAGTAATTACTCGTTTTTCTAGAAAATATTTTGGCACACAGCGCTATGTTCCTAATATCAAAAGAATTAAGTTTTCTGCACCAATTTTGCCGGATTCAAAAATCAAATTGGATTTGGAATATAAAGTAGAAAAAGGAACTGTTTCGTTTAATATGGCAGACAGCACAGATAGTGCACATGTTTATTCTTCTGGTTCTTTTGCAGTTTTGCCGGAATAATGATGTTGAAATACGGATTTGTAATTCCTGTTTATAATCATGGTGCTACTCTTGAAACGGTTGTAAAGAATCTTTTGGTTTACAAACTCCCAATGATTGTTGTTGATGATGGGAATGACCAGAAGAATAAAGCTTTTATTCGCGATGTTGAAGAAAAATATCCGCTGGTGACTGTTGTTACCCGTGCAAAAAATGGCGGAAAAGGTAAGGCTATGTGCGATGGTGTGCGAAAAGCATACGAAATGGGTCTTACTCACATTTTGCAGATTGATTCAGATGGTCAGCACGATACAGAAAGAGTTGCGCATTTTTTGCAGAAATCACAGGAAAATCCAGAAGCCGTAATTTGCGGCTATCCTGAGTACGCTGCTGATGCACCTTCTCATCGGGTAAATGGCCGAAAAATTGCTAATAACTGGATTCATATTGTTTGTCTTTCAAACGAAATTGAAGATGCGATGATTGGCTTCCGTATTTATCCGGTTTTGCCTTACTACAAGATTTTGAAGCATCACGCAATAATTGACGCCCGCATGGGTTACGATATCGATATTCTTGTGCATTTAAGCTGGGGTGGAGTAAAAATTGTTTCTGAGTCTGTAAAAGTCAGCTATCCGCTTGATGGGGTTTCGAATTTCCGAATGGTTCGCGATAATATTCGTATTGCTATGACTTATACGCGACTCTGTATTGGAATGATTATTCGCTTGCCTTTACTTGTATGTCGGAATATAAAACGAGGTTACGGTGAAAAAGCCTGAAACAGAAGAAGAAAAACTTCACTGGGCGGACGAAAAAGAGGTAATTTCTTCTAATAAGCCGCTTTTATTTTTACTCAGATTATTTAAAATTTTTCCAACAAGAATTGTTCTTCTGTTGATTTATCCGGTTGGCTTTTTCTTTTTTGCGTTCTCAAAGCGGGCTCGTCAGGAATCTTTGAATTTTCAAAAGGTACTTTTTGAATATACCGATGGAAAAATTCCTAAGAAAATCAGTGCTTACAGACAGATTGTTTCCTTCAGTCTTTGTGTTTTGGAAAAAATGGAAGGCTGGCTTGGAAAATTTGAATACGACAACTTGATTTTGCATGACGATGATTTGCCAGAATTAAAGAATCAGCTTGAAAATGGGAAAGGCGCTGTAATTATTTGCTCGCATTTGGGAAATATTGAACTTTTGAGAAGTCTTTCCAGTTTTGGTGAACATGGTGTCAGCCGGGAAATAACTGTAACTACGATAATGGAATTAAAATCTACTGAGCAGTTTAATAAAACTCTTCAGGAAATCAATCCTAATGTAGCCTTTAATGTTATCGATCCAACTGATATCGGGCCGGATACAATCTGCAAATTGCAGGAACAGATTGAAAAAGGCGGATTGGTTGTAATTGCCGGGGATCGCACCAGTGCACGTACCCGCGATCGCTTTTTGCGCGAAAAGTTTTTGGGGCGGGATGCAGATTTTCCTTACGGCGTATTTTTAATTGCATTGTTGCTTAAATTTCCTGTTTATTATTGTTTTGGATTGAGAACGAAGAGCGCAACTGTAAATCCAAAATATAATATGTTTGTAGAACGTTCCAAAGTTGATTTGAATTGTGCCCGCGGAAAACGTGAAGAAAGCATAAAAGCTCTGTGTCATGAGTTTGTTGAAAAACTTGAAAAGTATACGCTTCAATTTCCGGACCAATGGTATAATTTTTACAATTTTTGGTTACTAAATGAGGAAATGTAGTTTTTAAATTAGGATAGAAATATGGTGAAAGATTTTTATATAGCAGACGAAAAAAAAGTTACTGCAGAATTTTTTGATGTTGATGCAATGAATGTTGTCTGGCATGGAAATTATGTAAAATTTATGGAAGTGGCACGCTGTTCTCTTTTGGATAAAATCGGATACGGCTATAAGGAAATGGTAAAGGACGGTTATGCTTATCCGGTAACTTCTATAAACTTGAAATATGTAAAATCTGTTTATTTTGCGGATACTGTAAACATAAAGACATATTTGGTAGAATATGAAAATTGCATAAAAATTAAATATGAAATTTTTAATGAAAACGGAGAACTCTGTACAAAAGCGGAATCAACGCAGATGGCGCTGAAACTGGATACAAAGGAATCATGTTTTGAATGCTCGCCTGCATTTGTTCAGAGAGTTGAAAAAATATTAAAAGACGAAGGAAAACTATAATGAAAAGAATATTATTGGCTGTAATTTCGGCTCTTTTTTTGATTGGTGCTGCGAATGCTGAAACTTTTGATTCTGTCTGTGCAAATCTTTCAAAGCATCCGAATATGACCGGTGATTTTTCACAGGTAAAAACAATCACGGCTGTTAACCGAAATATGAAATCTATCGGAACCTTTATTTTCAGCCTTGATGGAATTATGTGGAAAACAGAAAAGCCGTTTCCTTCAACAATGGTTGTAGGAATGACAAGTGTTGTTCAGACTTTAGCAAACGGCAAACAGACTGTGATTGACGCTTCTTCAAATCAGATTTTCACCAGCATTTCTACAACACTAAGTGCAATGTTCAGTGGAAATTCAGAAACTTTGAAAAATAATTTTAACGTAAAATTTTCAGAAGCTGGTTCAACCTGGAAGGCTTTGCTTACTCCAAAAGATGAATCTGTTGCAAAAATTTTAACTTCTCTTGAAATTAGCGGAAATTGTTCGTCTTCCTTTGCTGATTTGAATTCAATCGTAATGTCAGAAGCAAGTGGCGATAAGATTTCTTATTCATTTACAAATCAAAAATATCCAAAGGAACTTTCGGCTGATGAAAAGGCTTACTTCACTGCAAAATAAAACTTTTTTGAAAATCTGGATAGCTTTCCATGCGCTTGTACTGGTGGCTTTTGCAATAATGCTTTCTGTGAAGAAGGGTATTGTTGTTGACGTTGACCTTTTTAATATGCTTCCAAAGGCAGAACTTGGAAAGGCCTTGAACGATGCAGACGATAAATTGACGGAAGTTACCGGACAGAATGTTTTTATTCTTGTTTCGAATCCAGATTTTAAAGAAGCAAAGAAAGTTGCAGAACAGGTTTACGAAAAACTTAATGGTAGTCCAAAGTTCAAATCAATTTCTCTTTACCAGGATACAGAATCATTTGGCGCGATTCTAAATTTTATCGATAGTTACAAGTATAACCTTTTGGATTCGAAAACAGTCGAAGAATTGAATGAAGATGGCGGTGCAGAAATCTTTGCTCAGGATGCACTTTCTAAGGCTTACGGGGCATTTACAATAACTTCTCTTGAAAACTTGGAACATGATCCGTTTATGCTTGCAGAGCATGGACTTTTGAATTACCTGAATCAGCTGCAGGAAAGCGGAACAAAAATGTCGCTTAAGGACGAAGTCCTTGCAAGTGAAGTTGATGGCCGCTGGTACATAATGGTTCGCGGAGTTTTGAGCAAAGAAGGCTCGGCTTTGGCAAGCAAAGAAAATGCGGTTGTTCAGATTCATGAGGTTTGTGACCCGCTGGAAACTGAAGATACTCGTTTTATTTATTCCGGAATTCCATTCCACAGCTATAAAAGTTCGACAAACGCTACAAAAGAAATATCTTTGATTTCAACAGTTTCGCTGATAGTTGTTCTTGTAATTCTTCTTTTGATTTTCCGCCATGTTTTGCCGATTTTTTTCAGCGTGGCTTCAATTTTGTGTTCAAGTATTACTGCTGTTCTGGCAACTCTTGCGATATTCGGAAAAATGCATATTCTTACCATGCTATTTGGAACATCACTTATCGGTTCCTGCATAGATTACAGTTTGCATTATTTCATTAACTGGAAGGCAAATGATGCCTGCCACAAAGGATTTCAGGTTAGAAATCATCTTTTTAAAGGGCTTTCACTTTCGTTAGTTTCAACACTAATTTGTTATTTTATTTTGATTTTTGCGCCGTTCAATCTTTTAAAGCAGATGGCAGTTTTTAGTATCAGTGGAATTTTCAGTTCGTTCCTTTCTGTAATTTGTATTTATCCGTTTGTCAGAATGCCGGAAAAAGAACGAGAAATTAAGTATCTGAAATACTATTCAACTCCAAGCTGGTATAACAAAAAGTTTGTCGGAAGAGTTGTAATAACAGTAATGTTTGTAGTTTCTATTGGAATTATTTTAATTTTCCACAAGAACGTAAAAATTGAAAATGATTTGAGCCGCCTTTATAAAAAAGAAGGGCGCGAAATGACTGATGAAATTGAAGCCGCAAAGGTGTTGCAGTACAGTCCAAGCGGCTGGTTCATCGTAAGTGGTGCAACTCCGGAAGAAACTTTACAGAATGAAGAAAAAATTGCAGGAAAGCTTAGAACAATGAATGCTGGAAAAGAAAAAGGCGGATTTGTGTGCACTTCGGCTTATATTCCTTCGGTAAAATCGCAGAAAGAATCCCGCATGGCTGTAGAAAAATTGCTTCCGCTTGCTGCTGAACAGTTTGAATATCTTGGTTACGATAATCCGGATACACTTGCAGGCGCTTTGAAAAAGGATTTTAATTCTTCTGCTGAAAATTTTATTGAAATCGGAAAAAATGTTCCTGAATATCTTTTAGGTGCAATTTCTTCTGCCTGGCTTGGTGAAATTGATGGAAAATTCTATTCGGTAATTCTTCCGGTGAGTGTAACGGACTTTGATGGCTATAAAGCGCTTGCTGACGGCGAAAATGTTTTCTTTATCAGCAAGGTAAAATCTATGAATGAAGACTTGAATAAGCTTTCTTCGATGATTTTAAAACTTTTTGCAGTGGTCTATGTTCTGCTTTTTGTAATATTAAAATTCTTCTATTCATTAAAGCAGACCTGCAAGATTATTTCGGTTCCGCTTTTAATAATTCTTTGGACAGCAGCAATTTTTGCAATTTCTGGAATCTATTTTGAATTCTTTTCAATAACAGGTTTGATTTTGGTATTCGGTCTTGGATTGGACTACGTAATTTATATGATAGAAAATGAAAAACGCAAGGACGAATCAGAAAATGCAAAGCTTGAACCTTTTGCAATTGCACTTTCCTTTGTGACTACAGCTGTTTCTTTCGGAGCATTGGCGCTAAGTAAATTTGTTCCGGTTCACATGATTGGACTTGCGATTTTTATAGGTCTAACGACAGCATTTGTAAGCACATTCTTTTACACTCGGGCAGAATTTTAATAGAATAAATGCCGAGGTGTCGGAGTAATAATTAAACTGTTAGCCAGTTTAAATGCATTTCTCATAAACCCGGCATTCATTCTATAAATTGACTTAATACCTATTTCTATCTAAAATGGTTTACAAAATATGAATAAATGTCAGAATAAGGGTGTACTGTTTGTTCTGCTGATTTTGCTTGTTTTTGGATTTGCAGGCTGTACTAGCACAAAAGTTATAACGGAATCTAGTGTTTCTCCTATCTATATTACGAATGTAAAAAAATTCTATCTGCTTCCTCCTGCGTGTATTGAAAATGATATTGATAAGCAGCAGCTTTTGATTGCGAATTTTAGTGGAAATACATTCCAGATGCTGGCATATCTTAAGGCAGATAAAAAAGGCATTTTCCTTTCACTTTTCAATGATTTTGGAACCGGCATGGGAAATTTGACTTATGATGGAATCGATGTCCATTTTGATTCTTCAATTTTTCCGGAAAATTTAAAAGCCGAATACATAGTTGCCGATTTACAGTTTGCCTATTATTCGGTGGACGAAATAAACAATGCTTTAAAGACAATCGGAATGTATATGGAAGTTGAAAAAACTGAAGACGGAGAAATCCGCTCGATTTTGAGTAATTCAATTCTTCCGATGATGAATTCGCGAACAATCGAAGTTATTAAAAAAGAAAAATCCTGCACTTTGATTCAGAATATTCTTCGCGGCTACGACTATTATTTGCAGGAGGCTGAAGAATGAGTATTTTTTTGTCTTCCCCGGCAGTTTTCTGTTGCTGCGCCAAAAATGCGTCTGAATTGTGGGAATCCGTTATTTCTGGAAATCGTAATGGAATCCGGCGTGTTACTGCGCTGAATGAAAAAGAATTTTATGCTGCACGCATCGATGATTCACTTTTGAAAGAAAAATCTTCTGCGCGTTATGATATGCGAATTATTCGTATCGAAGAAAAATGCATCGCGCAGCTAGCTGGAAAAATTGAAGCAGCAAAAAAATGCTTCGGCGCAAAAAAAATCGGCGTTTGTGTGGGCTCTTGCGACAACGGAACAGAATTTTCAATCGCGGGGCACAGGGAATACTTTAAGAATGGCAATTTTGCTTCTGACTATACTTTGGAAATGCAGGGTGCAGATTATGTTGCCTCATATATAAGTGAAGCTTTTGGTATTTCTGGTCCATGCATGACTTTTAGCACAGCCTGTTCTTCTAGTGCAGGTGCAATAATCAAAGCGGCAGAACTTGTGCGCGCCGGAATTTGCGATGCGGTGATTGCAGGTGGAGTAGATATTGCAAGTGACACAACTTTACTGGGCTTTGATTCCCTGGAAGCTGTTTCTTCAGAAATGACAAATCCATTTAGTAAAAATCGCCATGGTATTACTCTTGGTGATGCAGCGGCGTTCTTTTTGGTAAGCCGCGAAGATTTTGACAAAAATGGTATTGAACTTTTGGGATATGGCGAAAGTGCAGATGCTTATCACATGACAAGTCCGGATCCAAGTGGGAATGGCGCTATGCGTGCTATGAAACAGGCATTGAAATATGCCGCTCTTAATCCGGATCAAATTGATTATGTAAATCTGCATGGAACAGGCACTCGATTTAACGATTTGATGGAAGGCCGGGCAATGCAGTCTGTATTTGGTGAATATAAGGTACCGTGCAGCACGACAAAACCTATGACTGGTCATACTCTTGGAGCAGCCGGCGCGTTGGAAGCAGCGGTTTGTTATCAGACAATTATTAATAACCGAGGTTCGGAAAATTGTGCAAAGTATCCGCTTCAAATCTGGGATAACGAACAGGATCCTGAAATTCCAGTTCTGGCTCTTACTGACAAAAATTATAAAGCCGGCGGAAAGCCAATAAAAATCTGTATGAGTAATTCATTTGCGTTTGGCGGTTCAAATGCAAGTTTAATTTTGGGAACAAGGGAATAAATTATGAGCGTAAATTTTCAATCGACAAAAAGAACTGATTATATTTCCTGGGATGAATATTTTATGGGAGTTGCGATTCTTGCTGCAAAGCGTTCAAAGGATCCAAATACTCAGGTTGGTGCGTGCATAGTTGACCAGAATAATATTATTCTTTCAACCGGTTACAATGGTTTTCCATACGGCTGTTCGGATGATGTTTATCCCTGGGCAAGAAACGGTGATGACTCAAAGTACAGCTATGTTGTTCATGCCGAATTAAATGCTATACTTAATGCACGCGGAAAAGATTTAACTGGTGCAAAAATTTATGTGGATTTGTTTCCGTGCAATGAATGCGCAAAAGCTATAATTCAAAGCGGAATAAAGGAAGTAATTTATCTTTACGATAAATATGCTACCGAAAAAGCGACGCTGGCATCAAAAAAAATGTTGACTTCAGCTGGAATAAAAATGACAAAGCTTGAAGTCAGCTGCAAAAAAATTGAAATTAGTTTTGAACACTAAAATAGGGGGCTATATGGCAGAAGTAGAAGCAAAAAATGTAGGACAGTTTATTGATCATGACGAACTGATAAACTATCTTCCGCACAAAGGAAAGATGTTCCTGCTTAGTCGTGTAACTCAGCATGATGTTGATAATCACACAATTACAAGTGAATACGACATTACTGAAAACTGCATTTTTTATGAAGAAGAATTTGATGGAGTTCCAACTTGGGCAGGTTTTGAACTTATGGCTCAGGGTGTATCTGCTCTTACAGGTATTACAAATAAAATAAAGGGCAGAACTCCTCTTCCTGGAATGATTTTGAGCGTAGTTGATTTTAAGGCGTCTGTAGGATTCTTTAAAGCTGGAACAACAGTTCAGATGAAGATTGCGGAAGATTACCGTGATGAAGAAACTCATACTTACCGATATATTTGCTCGATTTTTGAAGCTGTAGGCGATGCAGAACCAGCTGCAACTGCAAAAATCACAGTAATGGAAACCGAAGACATGGCAGGAATGTTTAAGACTGCATAATAGTTGATAAGAAAAAAATAGGAGAAAAAAAATGGCAAACGAAGACAAAAAAGTATTGATTACCGGTGCATCTGGCGGACTTGGTCGTGCCTGTGCTGTTGAAGCTGCAAAGGCCGGATATTATGTAATCTGCCACTACAATGGAAGCAAAGCTAAGGCAGAAGAAACAATGCGTCTTGTAGAAGAAGCTGGCGGAAAAGGTGAACTTATTCAGTTTAATGTAAGCGACCGCGCAGACTGCAAGGCAAAACTTGACGAACTTACTGCAAAACTTTCTGCAAACGGAGAAATCCTTTGGGGAATTATCAATAACGCAGGTATTACCCGCGACAACACTTTCGTAGGTCTTGAAGACAGCGACTGGGATGCTGTAATCCACACAAACCTGGACAGCTTCTACAATGTTCTTAAGCCACTTGTAATGACAATGGCAAGCCGCAAGAATAAGCGCGGTGGACGTATCATTACAGTTGCTTCTGTTTCTGGTATCATCGGAAACCGCGGACAGACAAACTATTCTGCTAGTAAGGGTGGAATCATCGCTGCAACAAAGGCTCTTGCAGTTGAACTTGCAGGCCGCAACGTAACTTGTAACGTAATTGCTCCTGGTGCAATCGAAACAGAAATGACTGCAAACATCATTCCAGAAGCAAAAGAAATCATGCTCAGCACAATCCCAATGAAGCGCATGGGTCAGCCAGAAGAAATCGGTGCAACAGCCGTATTCTTGCTCAGCGAAGGCGCAAGCTATATTACAAGACAGGTAATCACTGTTGACGGTGGTATGGTAGGGTAAAGAATTGCGGTGGTTGAGCTTGTCGAAACCACCTCTCGATTCGTAAGTGCAAAAAGGAAACAACAATCGTCGGTTGTTTTGAGATTCTCGATGACCGATGAAATTTCTTTACGATGCGGCAGCTTAATTTTTAATTGGGCTGTCGTTTTTTTTATTAAAAGCTGAGTAAATGTAGATGCTTCTCCAAAAAAATTGGGAGCGCTATACTTAATTCGATATTTTCCCGTTCGGGAAAGTTATACTGTTGATATGAGAATAATTTCTGTTGAATCAATATCAGAAGCAGTCAAGACACGCCGAAAACAGCTGGGACTTACTCAATCAGAAACAGTCGCAATGTGTAATGTTGGAGCCCGTTTTTTCTCAGAACTTGAAAACGGAAAAGAAACTTTACAGATGAATAAAGTGCTTCACTGTCTTGAAATGCTTGGGATAAATCTCTATGCGGTAAATCGGGAAGATGATAAATGAAACTGAACGTATTCTTTGGAAATAAAAAAGCAGGATCTCTTGAATCAACAGAAAATCGCGGAGTAATTTTTGTTTATGATGAAAATTATTTAAATGATAAAAACTCAGTTCCTCTTTCTGCTTCACTTCCTTTGCAAAAAGAGGAATTTCCTCAAAAGCAATGCATCCCTTTTTTCTCAGGACTTTTGCCAGAAGAAGATTCGCGGAAAAAAATTGCTGACTATCTACATATTTCTGAAACCAGTACTCTGAAATTACTTGAAGCATTAGGTGGAGAATGTGCAGGTGTCATTTCAATTTTGAGTGAAGATGATTCATTTTCAAAAGAAACAAGTTATAAACTTGATTCAAATAACTATGAGCTTTTGAACGATAACAGGCTTTCGGAGTTTATCGAAAAAATGAATACCCGGCCGCTTATTAAGGCAGATGATAAGTTACGGCTTTCTCTTGCAGGAGCTCAGGAAAAACTCGCGCTTGCAAAAATCAATGGAGAATGGTATTTACCATTGAACGGTGCTCCTTCAACCCATATTTTAAAACCCGCACGAACAGGCAGTCTTTCTTCCCTTGCGCAAAATG